>JAUVBC010000122.1 GCA_030591405.1 Candidatus Zixiibacteriota bacterium | reverse complement strand
TTGGCCGAGTAATTAATAATATTGCCTCCGGTAATATTGCTATTGGGAACAATGATTTTCTTATTATCAGGTGTTTTCATAATAGTACTGAACATGCTGATTTCTTCTATAACACCAACCGTCCCGCCGGCCTCAACAAAATCACCAAGCTTAAACGGACGAAAAGCAATCAGCAAAACTCCCGAAGCAAAATTAGCCAGCGAACCCTGTAATGCAAAACCGATTGCCAAACCAACAGCACCTATGATAGCTATAAACGAAGTTGTCTGAATGCCCAACTGGTTAAGAACAGCAATAAATAGAATTAGAAGTAATGCCGTCTTAGCAAGAGATACTATAAACTTCACCAGTGTTTCATCGGTCTTTGATTTTGTCATCAAACGTTTGACAATACCGGTTACAATGCCGATAACAAAACGACCGATTATAAAAATCGCTATCGCTCCAACCACTTTCAGGCCATAGACGGTTCCCCAGTCAATTAGTTTGTCCAATAACTCTTCCATTTTTTTCTCCCATTTAAATGATTAAAATTATTATCATTTTCTGATGTCCCCAAAACCAGATTAATATTATAATTGCTTTGGGCAGGGAAAAAATTCCCTGCCCAGTTTTTTTTAAAAATAATTATTTATCGCTATAAACGACTCGGCCACCCAAAATTGTATGACTAACCTTGCCTGAAAGTTTCCATCCAACGAATGGCGAATTTTTCGACTTGGAACGAAAATCTGTCTTTTTAACCGTCCATTTCTTATCTGAATCGATAATTGTTATATCAGCCGGTGAGTCGACTTTTAATGTCCCAACCGGAAGATTTAAAATCCGAGCCGGATTCCGGGTCATCTTACGAATGGCATCGGCCCATGACAGATACCCTTTATCTATCAGATAAGTTTTAACCAGTCCCACTGTAGTCTGCAGTCCGATCATTCCCGGAGGAGCCTGATCAAACTCAACATCCTTTTCCTCCTCAGCATGCGGAGCGTGATCGGATGCAATACAATCAATCGTTCCGTCAACCAGTCCTTTGATAATCGCATCGATATCAGCTTTGGTTCTAATTGGCGGATTGACCCTAAGATTGGTATCGAATTTTTCACCGATCATATCATCAGTCAGACAAAAATGCTGCGGGCAGACTTCGGCGGTAACATCAACACCATCAGCTTTGGCCATTCTGATCGCCTCGACCGCACCGGCCGTACTGACATGCGCAATATGTAAACGCCCCCCAACCAATTCGCACAGTTTGATATCTCTCAAAACTGCGATCACCTCGCCAACTGCCGGACGACCCTTCATACCAAGGCGGGTTGATTGAAACGATTCATTCATAACGCCATCTTTACATAAGAAATCATCTTCGGCATGAGAAATAATTGGGATATTAAACATACTGGCATATTCCAGAGCATTTCGCATCAATTGAGGATTCTGAACATACCCCCCATCATCGGAGATAGCGACAGCACCGGCTTTCACCAGATCACCGATTTCTGATAACTCCTCACCTTTCAGCATTTTGCTGACTGCACCAACAACATAAACGCGGGCATCAGCCATCTCAGCCCGGGAGAGAACAAACTTGACCGTCTCCTGATTATCAATCGCCGGATCAGTGTTCGGCATACAACAAACGGTAGTGAACCCGCCCGCGGCGGCAGCCTGACATCCCGAAACAATTGTCTCTTCATCTTCACGACCCGGTTCCCGAAGATGAACGTGCATATCAATCAAACCAGGCATAACTATCTTGCCGGCGGCATCAATAACATTCTCATCAGGCATGAAATCAATTTTTTTGCGTGAACTAATATTGTCATTTTCAATTTTGGCAATTTTGCCGTCTTTAATAAACAAATGAGCCACATGGCCGAATCCAAGAGCCGGATCGATCACCCGACCATCTTTTATTACCAAATCATAAGCTTGCTTTTTCATTATTCTTCCTCCTCCCGTTTGCCAGACAGAAGGTACAACACGGCCATCCTCACCGCCTGCCCATTGGTGACCTGTTCCAGGACAACCGAAGACTTACCGTCGGCCACTTCGGGAGTGATCTCAACTCCCCGATTCATCGGACCGGGATGCATGATTGTAAAATTCTTATTGAGAAGTTTGAGTCGTTCAGCGGTCACCCCAAACAAATTAGTATATTCCCGCTGCGTGGCCAGAAATCCCGACTGCTGACGTTCCAGCTGTATCCGCATAATATTGACCACATCGGCACCATCGAGAGCCTCATCCAGATCGGTATAAACATCGACCCCGAATTTTTCGACTTCATAAGGCTGAAGGGTCGACGGACCGCAGACTGCCACTGAACAACCCATCGTTTTTAATCCCCAGATATTGGAACGGACCACCCGCGAATGTTTGACATCGCCGATAAGCACCACCCGCAGACCTTTGAGTTTGCCATACTTTTGACGAATCGTAAACATATCAAGAAGCGCCTGGGTTGGATGTTCATGGGAACCGTCACCGGCATTGATTATATTGGAATCCATACATTGGGTCAGAAAATATGGTACCCCCGATGACCCATGCCTGACCACGACCATATTGATTTTCATCGCCTCAATATTACGCACCGTATCTTTGAGCGTTTCCCCTTTTTTGACCGAGGACATCGCTTTGGTAAACGTAATTGTATCTGCCGAAAGACGTTTTTCGGCCAATTCAAATGAAATTTTGGTTCTGGTTGACGGCTCATAAAACAGATTTAAAACGGTTATTCCTCGAAGAGTCGGCACTTTTTTAATCGGCCTTTCAATGATCTCACGGAAAGAGACGGCGGTATCAAGAATAAGCGAAATCTCATCGGCAGACACACCTTCCAAACCTAAAAGATGGCGTGATTGAAGTTTCATTTAGTCTTTCCCCCTTTCCGTTTTTTAGGCTTCGCTTTAGTTTTTTTCACTTTATCTTTTATCTTGGCAGGTGTTGTATCATCTGCTTTCAAGCCAGACTTTTCAATAAGCACAGAATCATCCTCATCACGTTCGGACAGTTTGACCATAACCCGGTCATCCTTTGAAGTCGGAATATTTTTACCAACATAATCGGGCCGAATCGGCAACTCCCTATGCCCGCGATCAATAATAACTGCCAGTTGAATCGACCGCGGCCGGCCAAAGTCAACGATCTGATCCAAAGCGGCTCGAATGGTTCTTCCAGTGTAAAGCACATCATCAACCAAAATTAGATTACGATCGACAACATCAAAATGAATTTCGGTTCGCTGAATGATCGGCTGATCAAGTTTTTGATGAACATCATCTCGATATAGATTAATATCCATCAATCCAACCGGAATATCAACTCCCTCGATCTCCTTTATCTTCGACGCAATCCTTTTGGCGATATCGGCGCCGCGGGTCAGGATTCCGATAATTACCAGCGATTCGGCTCCATTGTTCCGCTCAAGTATCTCATGAGATATTCTGGTAATAGCCCGATTGATACCCTTTTTGTCCAATACGGTTTCTATCTTATCCTTGGGCAATTTGCCTCCTTAATGTATTGTTGAAAAATAAATTTTGATTATACAAAATTGATAAAAAGAACAAAAACAATCTGTTTAATTTATTTGAAATACTTTGTTGGTCAGGAAAACAATTCATTTTGTTCCTTTTGCCGTCTCGCCGGGCGGCTTTAAAAGGTTATATAGATTAGAGTATAAGGAATAATCAGGAGTGGTCAAGAATAATCTAACTATCTAAAGTACTATCTTAACTATATGCTCTATTTTATTAATACGATAAGACTTACGATATCAGATTATTCCAGTTTCTCATAGAGTTGATTTTCAGAAAAGCAGTCGATAACGCCGAAATTTGTTTTCTGATAAGAAATTAATTCAGGAACCGAAAGAAATTTGTCATAATCGGCCGATCCAAAAAAGCTATTGATAGAATCATATTTATCCAATCTGCCTTCATTTAAAACCAGAACCTTTTCGGCCAGTTCCAATATCGTATCCCCTTGGTGAGAGATAATTATAATACCTTTTCCCTGTGATTTTAATTCGACTACCAGCTTTTTGAAAAGCTCGTAACCGGAATAATCAAGGCCGCAGGTTGGTTCATCGAATAATACAAAAGAAGGATTCAAAGATAAAATGGCAGCAAATGACAATCTTCGTTTCTCTCCGCCAGAGAGGCTGAATGGGTCACGTTCGGCAAATATATTTTTATCCAATCCAACCAACCGATAGCAATCATCGGCGATTTTTTGAGGATCGGGCGAGTTAATATTCTCAGCGCCAAAAAGTATTTCGCCGTTAACAGAATTCAAAAAGAACTGCCGCTCCGACTGCTGAAAAGAGATAACAACCGCGCCCGGTTTGGATTCAAAATTATCAAAAAATACTTTGCCGGCATTCGGTTTCAATAATCCGGCCATAAGCTGTATCAATGTTGATTTGCCGCTTCCGGTTGGACCAACCAAACCATAAATTGTACCGCTCTCGATCTCAAAATTCATACTATAAAAGAGATTGTTTTCGGCACCCTTTTCATATCCGAATTCAATATCTGTCAATTTTATTTTCTTATCAGTTAATATCTGGCGGGATGGCCGATTCCCGGCATCTTTATCTCGCCGAGGGAAATCAAAACCGTGTCCTATTCTATATTTTAATGGAACTTCAATTTTTGCTGCCTGACATAAATGATTATCAGAGAAAATATCGTCAGGTTTCCCCTCCCGAAAGATAGCACCGTCTTTAAATAAAATCATTCTGTCACATTTTTCGGCTACAGTGGAATACTGAGTAATTCTAACCAGCGTTAGTTCCTTTTGTCTGGAAAGTAAATCATCTATTGCTTCGTTGAGGATATTCAAACCGGTTTGGTCGAGATACGAATCAGGTTCATCGAGAACAAGAATCGATGGTTCCGTAATCAAGACCGAGGCCAAGGCCAATCTCTGCTTCTCGCCGCCTGATAATTCGGAGGTTAATTTATTCCGATATTTCGTCAGTGCAAACAGCTCCAGCATATTATCGACCCGGGTTCTCATCTCATGAAAATCAACATTCTGGTTTTCAAGAGAAAACGCGATCTCCCGCTCGACCGTCATTGTTATCAATTGGTTATCAGGATTTTGAAACACCATCCCGACTTCCGGTTTCAGCAGTCTGTTTTCTGCTTCAACAGCCGGGTCAAACCCACTGACCAAAACCTCTCCGGAATATGCCTTTAAAATACCATTGATATGAAGCGCAAAAGTTGTTTTGCCTGACCCATTGGCACCAACCACGGCAACCTTCTCACCTTTTGAAATATTCAGGGTGATATTATTCAGCGCTCGGAAGCCGTCTTGAAACTGATATGTTACATTCTTAAAGTTAATCATAGATAAAAATCGCCGATGGCTAATTAGCTCCATCGACGATTATTTACAAGTTTTTATTTTTCATTCCTTAAAACAGACATCATGCTCCCGCGCCGCTTTTATCTCATCAAGCCGCTTAACCGGTGTAGTAAACGGTGCTCCGGTAAGTTTTTCCAAGTCTGTGTCCACTTCACCACTGATGGCCAAAAGCGTTTTGGCAAATTGCTCAAGGGTTTCCTTACTCTCGGTTTCGGTCGGTTCAATCATAAACGCCTCGGGAACAATCAACGGAAAATAAACGGTCGGTGCATGATAATCAAAATCAAGCAGTCGTTTGGCAATATCGAGCGCTCTGGCACCTTTCTTTTTCTGACGAGAACACGACAGGACAAACTCATGCTGACAAATTCCATCGTAGGGGAATTCAAATTCATCACCAAGTAACGCCTTCAGATAGTTGGCATTGAGAACAGCATTTTCTGAAACTCTTCTGATACCTTTGGAGCCAAGAGTTCTGATATAAGCATAAGCTCTGATACTATTGGCCATATTTCCATAAAAAGTATGAATCGATCCTATCGAGTCAGGACAATCATAATCAAGGTATAATAAATTATTATTTTCGACATCCCGTTTCAAAATCGGCGATGGCAGAAATTTCCCCAGTTCCTTGACGACTCCAACCGCACCGGCACCCGGTCCACCGCCGCCATGTGGTGTGGATAAAGTTTTGTGCAGGTTAAAATGAAGAATATCAAATCCGATTTTCCCCGGTTTAATAATCCCCATCTGAGCATTCAGGTTGGCACCATCCATATAAATCAACGCCCCGGCCTTATGGACGATTTCCGCGATTTTTTCAATCTCCGATTCAAAGAGACCGACCGTATTCGGATTGGTCAGCATCAGCCCGGCAGTACCTTCATCGATATATTTTTCCACCGTTTCGGCCGAAATAATTCCCCTTTCGTTCGATGGAACTTGCACTGTCTCAAATCCGGCCATCACAGCCGATGCCGGATTAGTGCCATGCGCTGAATCAGGGATAAGAATCTTTTTTCTTAATCTGCCTTTAGACAAATGGTAAGCTCTGATAATTAGCAGTCCAACAAATTCACCCTGCGCACCAGCCACCGGCTGTAGGGAGAGCTCATCAAAGCCGGATATCTCCTTCAGGCACTCGGACAGGTCATACATGATCTGAAGTGTCCCCTGAGCGGTTTTACACGGCGCCAATGGGTGACAGGAAACAAACTGCTTCATTCCTGCCGCTCGATCATTACGTCTCGGATTATATTTCATGGTGCATGAACCAAGCGGATAAAACCCCCTGTCAATATGATGATTCTTAACTGACAATCCGACAAAATGCCGCATCGCTTCACCTTCGGTGACCTCAGGCAAAGAAGCAGCTTTGGCCCGTCGAAACTTGTTCGGGATTTTATCAAGCAGTTCAGTTTCAG
>JAUVBC010000004.1 GCA_030591405.1 Candidatus Zixiibacteriota bacterium | reverse complement strand
ATCAGCAATGCCACGCCAATCCAGCAATAGCGGCTGGCTTTGATTAGTAGCGCCATTGTTAGGGATAAGTAATTCAGGGACAATAATTCTGAAATTATACGTTGCTGACCAATTGCTCCATAAAAAAATACTATAAGTAAAGTAATATGCTCTGACACGCCAGTAATAAGTTCGTGCCGGATTAAAGCCAGTAAACGTATGGGAAGTAACTGAACCGAGTGTGGCATCCTTTACGATATTGGAAAAATCCGGTTGATCTGATACCTGTATCTGATAATTATACGCAGGGAAACCGTTCATAACGTAATTAAAAGTAACCGATATGTCCGAATTGACCGTCAGCTGGCTTCCATTCGCGGGACTACTCAGTAACACTACCTGCGCTTGCGCATTGTCTGGCGCAACAAAAGCGGCGGCAAGTAAAACCATCCCAAGAATTGTTAAAAGTTTTTTCATAAAAACTCCTTTGTGAAGTTAGTTAATTAATTATTTTCATTATTTGAATTGATTTAAAGTACATAATCATAAAAATACCGGATTTTTTCTTCATATTAAAAGAATCCTCTCAATTTGAATAATTTGTTCGCGATGATATAATATTTCTTAAGCAAAAATAATATAATACTTTATGAGAATTTGTCAAGGGGGTAAAGTGGTAAATAGCCCTAAACCAATGTAAGATAGTCGGTTTTGTTCAAAATATAAGCAGATTAAGGATAAATTATATCATCTTATTCAATTAAAAAACCGCCAAGCTGATTATCTGATGTGATAGGTAATACTGCTCTTCCAACTTGGCACACCGTCGGAAGATTCGTTTGGTCCTACAATTAATTGATCGCTATTGGAACAAATCAAAAAACTGGCCAATATTATATTAAGAGGAATGCTACAATATTAATCAGGCGGATATGCTATATAAAACGGAACACTTATTTTTAATTGCGGCGTATCGACCAAATACTCATGAACATTGATAATAAGAGTGTAACCCGGTTCAGATTGTTTAAAGTATTCTGCCAACGGATTCAAATCAAATTTGAGATTCTGATGTACTAATACCTTGCAGAAATCATTATTGCCAAAGTGATGCAAATATAAATTAATCTGAGGCGGATTTGATTCCATAATTGCGCTATGAACATAAGCATAGAAATAGTGTGTTTTACATCCTCCGCCATACGCGACCGATAATGTCAAAATATCATCTTCAATTTTGGCGCTATCGATTGAATAATCATCCCGCAAAAGATTATTAGGATTGGCATCTATAATCATAACCCGGCCATCAATGCCACTGATGGACGTCGACGGTTTCACTTTTAGCATCGCACGATACTCCGATAGTGGACGCGGTTGGTCAGTATGAGGATATGGATCGAGGTTGATCAAATCGATTGACAGGCCGAGAGTGTCAATTGCAGGATAGTTGTCCGACTCCGGATATCCAGTCAGCCCCTCGATTTTGACAACAATTTTTGCCGTATCATTATCCTGAGTAATTAAGGATAATTGTATCGCCGCCATTCCCTGCCAGAAACAAACGATCAAGGGGTTGTCAGGACAGCGGCTTTCGGTTAACAAGGTATCAAATTTAATTTTGATTTTATCCGGACCAAAACTGACCGACTGACCATAGCTTAATGTAATCTCATCGCCATTAATAGATGAGCCTGGGTTTCTGGAACAGAAAACCGATCCCAAAAACAGAATCAAAATTGCTGTGATAAGAATATACCTGAACATAATGTTTCCCCTTAATATGTATAAATATAAATTACAACTGCCTATTTTACAAGACGTAATTTTTCAAAATATGTTTAACAAAAAGTATCGAACAATTGTCAAAAAACTTCATAATTATCAACTTTGCATAAGATTGCCATATAAACTCGCAAAATTTGCGGTTAATCTAATTTTATTGCAAAAGGACTATCTATATTAGATTGTCCTTTATTTAATTATTTAAACAAGCAAAAAGTTTTTTATTGACATCGTTTTGTTGAAAGTGCTATCTACTAATATAATGTCAAAAGGTAAAGAACCAAACAACGATATTTTATCGTATAATGGTACAACCTATGAAGGAGGATGTGGATGCCAAGAGCAAAAAAGAAAGTGGCGGCGAAGAAGGTCGTGAAGAAAAAAGCGGCGAAGAAAGTAGTCAAAAAGGTCAAGAAGGTTCGCTGCGCCGGAAAAACCAAAGAGGGTAAAAGGTGCAAACGGATGGCAACCGCGCCGTCAAAGTTCTGTTATCTTCACAAGAGAAAAAGATAATTTATAATTCTTTTAAAGGCGGTGCCTGGCATCGCCTTTTTTTATGTACATAGATTTAAATAGACAAATATTATTGAAAACGTATTTGAGATATTTGGGAAAATTATTATCAATTTCTGATGAACAGATATCGAATGCTTTGAATGATTTTAAGCAACCGGAGCGGCCACTCTGGTGGCAAGCAATTGTTTTACGATTAAGCTTGGAATGTTTTCCAATGATTCTACTTTATCCACTGCTCCGATCTTTATTGCTTCCTTTGGCATTCCAAAAACTACACACGATTTTTCATCCTGGGCAATATTATAGGCGCCACTGTTTTTCATCTCCAGCATCCCCTGGGCACCATCGGCACCCATCCCGGTCAGCATAACACCGATGGCGTTGGCTCCGGCATATTTGGCCACCGATTTAAAAAGGACTTCAACCGAGGGCCGATGACGGTTTACCAACGGTCCTTTACGAACATTAACATAATAATTGGCTCCCGATCGTTTGAGAAACATATGGCTGTTACCGGGGGCTATCAAAGCTTTGCCCGGGATAACCGAATCTCCGTCGACCGCCTCTTTCACTTCAAGTTCGCTGTGTTCACTGAGCCGATTGGCAAATGCTCGCGTAAAACTTTCCGGCATATGCTGGACTATTACCAATCCATTGGTGGCTCGCGGTAACATTGATAGTACAACCTGAAGCGCCTGGGTCCCACCGGTTGAAGAACCGATGGCAACAACCTTATTGGTTGTTTTACTCATGGCCAGCTTTTGAGAGACGATAACTTTATTTTTCTTGACATCAATTGGTTTGCTTAATTTTACCAGAGCGGCGGCCTTTATTTTCTCGGCCAGCTCAATTGACATATCGCTAACTGTGTATGATTCGCCCGGTTTGCACATCACATCAACGGCGCCTGCATCCAGAGCTTCCATAGCCAGTTCGCCGCCTTTTGCGGTCAATGATGAAACGACAATAGTGGGAACAGGGTAATGTTTCATCAAACGGCGAAGAAAAGTAATACCGTCCATTCTTGGCATTTCTACATCAAGTGTCAGGACATCGGGCTTAAGACTGACTATTTTGTCTCGGGCGATATACGGATCGGGGGCAGTACCGACGACCTCAATTTGGGGATCGCGAGATAATTCGGATGTAAAAATTTTTCGAACTACTGCCGAATCATCAATTACTAATACTTTTACACTCATTAGATACTTCCTGTGAATTGTATATAGTTATTACCGGATAGTCATCCACCATACAGCAATGATACTCGCAACCTTCAATGATTGAGAAGAAAGCATCCTTCTCGAGTTTTGTGACCACAAGATCGGTCAGGCTAAAAAGAGCTTCGTCGCCAAAGAGGTTAACCAATAGCTGGCCGGAAACGATGTTGAGCAGTTCTTTGGCTGAGTCAAAATTGTTCTCCTCAGGATCAACATCACCGATATCTTCGCCGAGCAGATTGGCCGAAAGTTCGGCACAAAAATCAACAGGAATTATCATTTGTACGGTGCCATCTTTATATCCGGAATAATTCAACTTTACCAGAACATATTCAAAATCTTCAAAGGATACTCCTGAGGCCATATCAACCGGTTCGGGAAACATAAAAGCGGTTTGCTCCAGAACACCGGATACAGTTTCATTTATAATATCCATTATTTTTTTATTACTCATGCTTTACTCCCAAAACTCGATCGATGACTTCACTTAGTGATTCAGGAGTAAAAGGTTTTCTAATATACTCCCGAATTCCCTTTTCTTTTAATTCCTCGATTCTTTTCACACTGCCGTCAGTCGAAATGACAATAACTGGTATATCTTTGAGAAGACCATCCCTGGCCATTTCAGAAACCATCTCGATACCGCTCATAACCGGCATGTTCAAATCCGAGAGGATAAGATCAATCCAATTATCTTTAAGATAATCAAGAGCTTCTTTGCCGTTTTCCGCTTCGAAAATCTGACCTATCTCAAGCTTCGTCAACTTCAAAATCTTAACAATGATTGACCTAATCGTTTTGGAATCATCAACAACTAAAATATTATATGCCATACTATCACAACCTTCCAACCGCTTCGGCGGCGGGTATATCTGATGTCATCATATCAATATCTTCCAGCGCTGTCACCAGTTCGCTGACCGCATGCTCCAGTATTTTGCTGGTAATATTTAATCTATCTACAGAGTCATTATTTAATTTATATTGAATACCATCACTACCAATACCAAATCCTTGTATAAGGCAGGTAGCATCGGCAACATGGACAATATCAATTGTATCTGATTGTATTGCCGCTTTTTCAGGCTGATGATGCCATCTGATAGTTTCCACAATAGCCGGAGGGAAATTCCATCGCTCAGCAGTCATACCACCGACTTCGGCGTGATCTACTCCAATCACCCGTTTCTCCGCCTCTTCAAACGGAATTTTTTCATTTATTACAATGGCCTGAATATCATCAAAAGATTCCGAAACAAATTCACCCAATATCATTTTACCAATATCGTGAAGTAATCCGGCAGTAAAAACCACACCGGCATCCTTTATTTTGAGTTGTTCACAAAGAATATCCGACATTTGCGCTACGGCAACCGAGTGTCGCCAAAGAGCTTCACCAGACAATTCATATCCGTTAACTGGTCGATTAAGATTAGAATAAATCAATGATGATACTGACATCTGATATACCCATTTTGTCCCAAGTCGGAAAAATGCCTCGGAGAGGGAGTCAACTGTGCGTGATTGTCCCAGATAAACAGAATTGGCCGCTTTTAATAAATTTGCTGTTAAGGCGGGGTCATATTGAATAACGCGACCGATCTCAGAGGCAGATATTTCGGCATCATTTAATAGCCCCATCAACTTACTTGCCATTGACGGCAGTGTTGGGAATGATGATATTTTTTCAATAATCTTATCTTCAATATTCATAATTCACTTTCCCCCTCACGCGTCTTAATAGTAGTATAACCGGTATCAATTTCAAGTCGAAGAGTCCTGGAATAGTTACCGCCCACATCTTCAGCCTTAATTAGAATATTGTTCTTCCAGAGGAGTTTTCTTAAGACAAGATAATTTCTTTCACCTATATTAAAAACTTTATTTTGGTCCATAAGCTCGGAACCGCCAGCCGCTTTAACAATCAGTCGGTCTTTTACGCCGCCAAGTTCCAAGACTTTTTTTAACAACAAAGGCACTCCGGTATCGGCAAACATTCCCGGCTTTGCCTTAGCCTTATCCGGGGCAATCTTTGACAGGGGCAACATATAATGTACCATACCACCGACTTTAGCTACCGGGTCATACACCGTTAGTCCGATACATGAACCAAGAGAGTATGTAATTAAAACATCGCCGGACGTTTTTGATACCTGTAAATCTGAGATGCCCAATACTTTAAGCGACATTATTTCATATCCTTTTATAAACAGACGGTTTGATGCACTTGAATCCCTCAGAGAAGGCTGTGATAGATTCGGCGTGTCCGACAAACAAATAACCGCCCGGTCTAATTAATCTTTTAAATTCCGCAACCAATCTGGCGCGGAGAGTTCGATCAAAATAAATCATAACATTTCTACAAAAAATCATATCTATTTGATTTTTTAGTGCATAAGGAGTTACCGATAGATTCATCTGACGAAATATCAGCAGGTTTTTTAGCATCGGTTTTACCTTATATATATAATCGCCATTAATTTTTACTCTCTCAAAATAGTGACTTCTCAAATGATCAGGAATGGTAGCGACTTTATCTTCGGAATACTCTCCGACCATAGCAGTTTTTAATACCGACGGTGCAATATCGGTCGCAAGTATTTTGGCGTTGACCTGATCATGTCCAATCGATTCCAAAGTTTCAATGCCCAATGTATATGGTTCCTCACCAGTCGAACTGGCTGCACACCAGATTCTCATTTTCCGCAAACCATCTTTTGCCCAATCCCTAATTATTGTTCGCATCAAATCAAAATGAGATTCTTCGCGGTAAAAATGGGTCGTGTTGGTCGAGATCGCATCAAGCATATATTCCAATTCGACTCCGGTTGTCTCACTCAGGACGTAATTTATATAACTGTCATAGGTAGCGATATTGAGACTGCGCATTCGCTTGGCCACTCTGGCCCGAACCAGAGCCTGCTTATTTTCGCCAAGAGAAATACCGCTTTTATCATAAACCACTCGCCTGATTTTATTAAAAGTCGAATCGGTCAATTCTTGATTTGATTCATAATATTCACAATGTTGATTGCCCATATCGATCCCATAATCCTTATACTATGTTGTACATGCCGCCAAAAACTTTCCAAGCTTGTTTTGAATATCTTTTGGATTAAAGGGTTTGACCAGATAATCATTGGAGCCGGCTTTCACCGCCTCGAGAACCCGTTCTTTTTCTGCTTCTGTCGTGCACATTACAATCGGCACTTTGCTGCCACTGGCTCGAATCTGTTTAACGGCATCGAGTCCATTCATCATGGGCATATTCCAATCCATTAAAACCAGGCCGATGTCTTCATTTTCGCTCACTTTTGTCACTGCTTCCTGGCCGTTGACGGCTTCGAGAATATCATTAACTTTTAGTTTTTTTAAGACACCGGTGATGATTTTGCGCATAATCTGCGAATCATCCACTATAAGCACTTTCATGCAAAGCCTCCTCTTTTTCATTCACAGTAGGTCTGAAACTAATAAGAATCTCAAATGCCCCTTTATTACTATTAAAAGGAATAGTCAAATATGAAACGCTTGGGGTCGTCAGTTTATGAATACCACCTCTGAATACGGTCGGCAAAGAAATAGAAATTCTATGCCCCTGAATTTTAGCCTTGGCATTACCGGCAATAATATTTACCAGTTCACCAACGCCATCTACCACCGATGAATCAATTTCTGTAAAAGTGGTTCCGACTAAACCGCCAACAATGGTCTTTGCCGTTTCGGCCGGAAATTTTATTGCAATATTGCCCTGTGCAGTACCCGATAAACCAATAATGCCTATTAAATTATCTGACAGGCCATCGTCCTTGGTTGGAAAAGGCTTCCCATGGCTAACCTTACAATCCATCATACTATGAAACGTTTCCTGAACCGACTGTATAAATGGATTGATGTATTCTACTTTCATGTGTAACTCCTAGTCTTCTTTTACGTCGGATGACAAGGCAATCTCGCCGGTGACCGGATCGATACCGGCCACAATTGGTCCGGCCAGAGCATTTTCAATAATATATTGTGAGTCAAACACTCTTAGCACCACACCGGGATAAACCATATCATAAATTATAATTGTTGCTTTTTTATTGGAATATATCTCCTTGCGGACTTCCTTGTTTTCTTTTTCCAGACTCTCGATGCCATCTTCGGTTTCATAAATCTTAAATTCAAGTTCGGTCAGTTTCTCTTTCTGATCGGCCTTTAAATAATTTTTCATGTTACTGAGTTTCTTATAAACCGGTTTTAGCTTTTTGAGAGCATCTTTGAGTTTCTTTATATTTTCATCGTTTGATTTCAATTTATTTTGCAGTTGGAAATCAATACCTGCAATTAACAGGGTGTTGGCATTTCCTTTAGAACCGGCCTCGCCAACAAAAATCCCCTTGGCCGCCATTATCTCTCCACCCAAAACACGACCCTGCTTGCAATGAACCTCACTTTTTGATTTTATCTTTGACTGGAATATTTCGCGATTGGCAATGATCTGTCCATGAGCTTCAATGGTGGCATTCATTATATATTTTGCTAAAATATCACCATTGACTGTAACTTTTTTGGCGATGTTTTCATTGATTCCTTCTTTACAGGTGAGGTTTCCGCCGCACTTAATGTCACAGGCATATACCAGACCCCTTACTTCGACATCCCCGAAAACATCGACACAGAATTCGGAGTCGATATCGCCATCTATAATCACGCTGCCTTTATGCTCAATATTTCCACTTTCGACGCCAACCCCATCTTTAACAAACATGGTCTCGTCGACATCAACAATATGCCCTCTTTGAACCACGCGGCCGGCTACTTTTGAAATAAACGCACAGGCTTTTTCATCCCATAAGACATTAGGGCCGCCCTGCAATAAAACTTTTTTTGGTTTGGGGACAGAGATTGTTTTACCGAAAACGTCCCTACCGTCTTTTCCCTGTTTATCGTAGACTACTTTTGCCAGAAGGACATCTTTTTCAACATTCGGATCTCCCAACTGGCGATGAAAATCGATTCGTTTTGTTTCCGGATCGACATAATATCCTTCGTTGAAATAATCACCGCTCCATTCGATCTTACCATGCACCGGCATAATCGGCGGAACTCCTTTAACCAAAGCATAATCGGCAATATCTTTGCCCTTGGTTTTGGCCTCATTCAGCACTTTTAATAATGGCTCGATGTCAGGTTTGATTTTTACTTTCATTTCATCAAGTCTGCCTAAAACCTGTTGAGAAAATTCTTCGGCATTATCATTAACAGACGGACATGAAAGAAATACCGATAATTTATCCTCGGTAATCTTTAATTCAAAGATCGCCTCAATTTTCGGATTGTTCTGTGTTTTTGTATCTTCCATTATTTCAGTCCTGTCCGTTGATATAGCAACCCCAACGATATATCAACCGCAATATTCTTTCCCGGAAAAGCAGACCATTCGGGAAAGAAGCATTTATTTTCATCAGGCAATCAATCTGCCCAATGAGATTATTTCCAATACTTAAGCCGGTTCGAGAACTTCTTCTTCCATAACCGCCTGATTACTGCTTTTGCCTTCACAACCCTTGAGTATTGTTAAATCACGAGCAGTCAATACTTCATCGATATCGAGTAGTATTTTGACCTCATTTTTAACTTTGCCAATACCCAGAATAAATTTGGTATCGACGTCGGTTCCAAAAGCAGGTGCATCTTCAATTTCATCTGCTTGAATATCAAGGACCTCTGAAACAGCATCAACAACAACTCCCATCATAACCGATTCACCTTCAAGATTGGCCTTGACGACAATAATGCAGGTCTCCTCGGTATCCTCGGTGACGCTCATCCCGAATATGTTTCTCAGATCCAAAACCGAAATAACCTTGCCGCGCAGATTTATCACGCCCCGGATATAATCCGGAGTCCTGGGAACCTTAGTTATATTCATCAGGCCAATAATTTCCCGGACTTTCAAGATTTCCAGACCATACTCTTCGGCCGCCAACCTAAAGGTCAGATATTTCCCGGCTCTTTCTTCAGTTGATGCGTCGTTTTTGTCTTGTCTTTCGTTCATTTTAGCTAACCCCCACTTAAAATTAATTTGGGCGAAAACATTTATAGCTTTAGCCTAAACACCCCCAGGCTTTATTTCTATTCACTTTCTACTTTTCTAATCTTATTTAAAAATCCGCTATTTCTTCGTCCTCCAGAGGAATAACAACATTGGAATTATTTCTTACTAATTTTTGAGACATCGGTTTGACACGTTTTCTCATATCCCCTTTTTTACTTATATCGGCAACATTGTGAATATCATTATTGTAATAATTACTTGGTTTAATTGAAGAATTGACTTTCTTTGCATAATCTATATTTGATATGCCTTCTCTTCTTTTATTCGCACCACTAACGAGTATGGTAAGAGAATTAACAATCTGATTCAACTCTGCTGCCTGCGACGCCAACTCCTCACTGGCTGAGGATGATTCTTCAGCAACGGCCAATTCGGTTGCACGCCATTGATCCAAACCCTGGACCGAATAAGGTCCGGTTTTGGGATAATTCAAACCAATTTTTACGGTTCCTTCGGCCAAGACCGATATGGCCATGATGGCTATTAAACTAAATACAAAAAGGACAATTTTGAGGGCCTTCATCGTATATTCTCCACTTTTTTCAAAATGAGTACGGGTCATACAGCCCGCACTCATTCTATTTATAACTCACCGAACCAAATTTTGCAGGATTTGATTTGATTCGATCATAATTGCCTGTCGGCAATTAGAAATTCAATACAAACGAGGTTTGGGTTCTGAAACTTTTGGCTGTTTCGCCGCCGACATAATCTGTTTGCCACTGCGAAGCTTCCAGACCGATAGAAACATTTTCAATCAAGGTGTAATTCACGTTGCCATAAAAACAGCTATTCTTTGTCCGCCCGCTGGTAATGTCTTCATCCTTGGCATCATCAAAACCGTAACCGGCACCAAACTTGACACTTGGTGACAGTTTGGCCCAGGCTGATACCCAGCCACCCTGAGCGGCAACGCCATCAATTGTACTTGCCTGCTGGATGCCGCCTAAATAACTACCCATATTGGAACCGGTAAAATATTCACCGGAGAATCCAAATCCCTGCGGCCAGGAAACCATCAAGTGACCAACAATCGCCGAGTTCTCATATTTTTGTGAATTGCCAAGTGTGGTTTCGGATTTTAACTGTCCCCATAAACCGGAGACACCAGCACAAATAAACCCTTTGCCGGCAAAGTTACGTTTGAAATCAAAACGACCCTGAAATGAGGGAATACCGGCATCAGTGCCATCATCGGATTCGTCATTGGTCTCACCAAGGGAAAGTGTAAAGGTTGGTGTCAAATCAGTACCAATAGTACGGAAAAAACCACCTGACATGGTAATACTGGTCTGATCATTCGGATTTGCAGTGTATGACAAAGTAATCTGAGGACGTCTATATCCTGTATTACCACAACTCCATAAGACAGAGTAATTCAGTGTTGAAGGGTTCAATGGAGAAATCAGGTCCCATGTCTGTCCCGCAAGAAGTGTAAACTGACCAGTTTGGACACTAAAATATGCATGGCGCAACATCAACATAGCTTTATTTTCGGCGATCGAGGCACCATAGAGATCGAATTCAAGTTGACCTTTGACAACGGCGTTGCTATATCCATTGCCATTCGCCTTAAAACCTAAGCGAGTTTGGTTAGCAGTCATGTTAAATTGATCATCATTTTTATCATAAGCAGGTTGGGGAACCCACATGACAAAATTGCCGTGACTGGTCAGATTCTGGTCATATGATCCGTCTAATTTGAAATAGCCATACCAATCAATATCCAGCGTTGGCTTCTCGCCAGCAAATGCCATAGCTCCGGTAATAAGCACGATGCTTAATACAAATATCGAAATTAAGAATCCCTTTTTCATAATAAATCTCCCACCAATTTTTTCATTAATTTCTTCTCGAATGTAACAGCCCCATTGGCTACTTAAAGCCTATTGTGATTGACCTCCTTTATTTTTTGATTAGTGTTTAGCATATATTTTTAAATTTATTTTTTACTCAAATCTTCCAACATAGCGACATCGGTTGAAGTTAAAACCTCATCAATATCCAATAATATTTTTACTTCATCCTTGACTTTGCCAATTCCAAGTATAAAACGGGTATTGACATTGGTACCAAAAGCCGGCGCATCTTCGATCTCATCTTCCTTGATATCCAGCACTTCAGAAACGGCATCAACAATTGTCCCCATCATCACCGCCTTACCACCCAAAGAAACTTCAACAACAATGACGCAGGTCTCTTCAGTATCTTCGATAGCACCCATTTCGAATTTTTTCTTTAAATCCAGAACCGGAATAACTGAGCCCCTCAGATTAATTATTCCACGAACAAAATCGGGCGTTTTAGGGACCGATGTAATATCCATCAACCCGATAATTTCTCTGACCTTTAATATCTCCAGACCGTACTCTTCATTGTCAAGTCTGAAAGTCAGATACTTCCCTGATCTACTTACTGTAGTCTCTGACCCTGTGGATCCGCTATCAACTGTTAGTTCTGCTGTGTGTGCCATTTCTATTCCCCCCGCTTCCTTTATAATTACTTAAACTTATTTTTATATTCAGGCCTATCATCAGGCGCCTACTAATTCTTCTTCTATATCATCAACTAATGACTCATCTTCGTTTTTAATGATAGCTTCTTCATTTTCAGCCAACTCTGGTTCTTCCAAAGCCGCTTTTTCCGACAAATCCAGGGATATTTCACCAGCTTTATCTGATGTAAGTTCATTCTGGAACAGCTCATCGGAAACAATTTCTGATAATCCCAGAACTCCACCGACATCAATGATCAAACCGATGTTGCCATCAGAGAGAATGGCACCGCCGGAAATCCATTTTTGTTCGGAAAAGGTTGAACCAAGGCTCTTAATTACCGTTTGCCTCTGTCCCAGAAGTTTATCGACAACAATTCCAAGTTTTCGGGCACCGTCTTCAACAACAACAACCGTATTTTCGGTATTATCTATTTCGCCTTTGGTCAGACCAAAAATGCGTCTGGTACGCAAAAGTGGAAGCATCTCCCCGCGCAGATTTATTAATTCATCACGACCGGCTATGGTTGTGATCATATCGGGTGTAAGTGAAAGTGATTTTACGACCGAAAGAGTTGGGATAATAAATTTTTCATCGGCAATACTAACCAGCAGTCCCTCAATAATCGCAAGCGTCAACGGCAATTTCATAGAAAATTTTGTGCCCTTACCAAGTTCGGATTCAATGTCAAGATGTCCGCGCATGGCATCGATGTTCTTTTTGACCACATCCATGCCAACTCCGCGACCGGAGATATCAGTAACCTTGGCGGCGGTTGAAAATCCTGGTTGGAAAATCATCTTGAAAATCTCCTGATCGGTCAACTCTTTACCCGGCTCAACCAGTTTCTTTTCAATCGCCTTGGCTAAAATTTTATCCTTATCCAGTCCCTTACCATCATCTTCTATATCAAAATATACCTTACCGCCTTTATGATAAGCTTTCAATGTGACAGTACCTGTTTCGGGCTTACCGACCGCCGTCCTATCGGATGGTTTTTCAACGCCATGATCCATAGCATTGCGAATCATATGCATGAGGGGATCACCGATTAGTTCAATAATGCTCCGATCGACCTCAGTATCTTCTCCATACAACTGCAAATCGACTTTTTTCCCGGATTTCCTGGTCATGTCTCTCACCGCGCGGGCCAATTTCTGGAATGTGCCCTTAACCGGGAGTAAGCGCATGGCCATGCCCATCTCCTGCAGTTCTCTTGTAATTTTATTGAGATGACCAATATTTCTGATTACTTTATGCGATACTTGAGAAATAATCTCTTCATCCTGACCAACCATTGATTCAGCAATTACCAGCTCACCAATGGTATCAATCATTCGATCCAGACGTTCGGTGTCAATCTTTACCATTTCCTTGACAGCAGTACCACCAACAGTCTTATCCTGTTTACTTCTCTGTTGTTGTCGAAGTGCCTGGGCCACCGCCTTGGCCGGGACGATATTTTGCTTAATCAGTGTCTCGCCCAGCTTTTCATCTGGGTCTTCCCTTTTTTCAATTGCAATATCGATCTGACTCTGTGAGACAATACCTGAATCAATAAGTCTATCACCAATTCTGCCTCCGGATACTTCCGGTGGAGTTTCACTCGGGTTTTTCAAAATGTTGCGAAGAGTCAATAACACCGATGAAACAGCAGTACGGCCATCAAACGGCGAACCAGATGAAAGAGCTTCTTCGGTTCCCTGAAGTAATTGCCTTAAGGTATCAATAGAATCAAAAACGATATCAGCAATAGGACCTTCAATACTGACAGTTCCTTTGCGTCCCAGATCAAGAAGAGTTTCGCATTCATGCGCCACAGTCATAATCGGCCTTAAATCCAAAAATCCGGCCGCCCCTTTGATCGTGTGAAAGCTTCTAAAAATGGCATTTATTTTATCATCTTTATCTTCACCAGTCTCCAAATCCATAAGCATCTGCTCGGCGGTGGTGCAATGTTCCCTCGCTTCATTGATAAATTCAGCGGTTAGATCAGTATCGGCATCAGTAAAATCGATAACATACGATTCCTCATCAATGCTATCATTTTCTTCTGCCGTTTTTGCTTCATTACCCACATTGGATGTTTCTCCGGTCGAAGATGGATCGCCCTTTTTTCCCTTTTCCTTATTGATACCAAGTTCGGCAGGAAATTTTACTTCTGATTGATCCCGATGATCTCGTATTAATGCCTGTAATGATACAATAGAATTGTTGAGAATTTTTAGCGCCCCCGCTTTATCTTCAACATCGTTTAAAACAATCTTTTCCACCAGATCAGCACAGGCCTTAATTCCTTCCAATGCCAAAGTTGACTTAATACCTTTACATCCCTTAAGTTGAATGAAGTCTTCATGAATACTGGCTAACGCCGGTAAATCATCGGCTTCAACCATTATTAATTCAGCTGCGATCTTTTCAATAGTCTTCTCTGCTTTAGCCATTTATACCACTCTTTTTGCCAAATATTTTTTACCTATAAGCCCCTTTATTTATTCATTGGAATATCCAGTAATCCTTTTGCAGTTATAATCAGTTGAATCGGATCCTAAATAATTATAGGATATCCCTCTAAGCAATAGGTCGTCTTAACAATACCTTGCCTTTAGTTGCCGACAAAAGAGATGAATATATTGTATAATTTATTAACAGTAAAAAATGCAGGGTTAGGTTGCTGTTAGTTTCAACATGGAACACTTTTGACTGGTTATGACCAAAATTGAATTTTGTCCCCAAAATAGTCGACAATTATTTTTTTATCTGGTTTATTAATATTTATCCAAATGTTTTCGCGGTAATTTCTTATATTAGGACCTAACATTTAAACGAGTAAATAGATTTGGATAAGAAGAACCGGAAAGATCTGGACAAACGACTGCAGAAGTTCGCCATTAAAGGGCAAGAAAAACTGGTTGGGCAACTGAGGCAGATACTAAATTCTAAACAGGATAATGCGCCTGCGAAGGAACCTGATTCGGAAGAATCTCCGCCAAATAGATTTAACGGCCGGGCTCAACTATTCGTTTTAATGGATTCTTTCAGAGAAAAGATCGAAATTAATAATCAATCAAAAGAAAAAACGGAGAATATATTTTTTGAAATTCTCTGCAAACCGCTCATATACCCGAATAAAAATAATCTTACCAATCTGGAAAAGACCCAGCAAATGGTTGCAAATAATTTTGGCGGTAATTCAGATTTTTCGGTTTTTATACCAGAAAGCGGCATATTCTACGCCAGAAACAGGACGAATGAATCAAAACAAAATTTGCCTAACATTTTTGATCCAAAGGTACAGTCATTAACTATTGCGGAAACTTTTATTCAACTGGGAAAGCTATATCAGAATCTCGGACTAAATTATCGGGATAGATTCGATATTGTTCTCAGATATAATGATGCCACCAATCTCGCTGTCGGCAGTGTCAGTCCCGAAACATTTTTGCCGTCGGCTAACTATAAAGAAAAATATCTAACAATTTATGTCGTTCGTGAACTGCATGAACTTCTTGGTCAAACGGCAGATACTACCGCAGTGATAATAATTGAACTACTGAAAAGGCTAAGATATCAAGGTATTGTAAACAAAGATTTTTTCATTCATGCAATTTCAAAACATCTGGCACAAAAATAAATCTTTATATATTCTGTCAGGTCTTGTCCCCGCATAGAGGGAGTATGACCTGACAGTTAATTCGATAAGTCTATATTACTTCAATCCTTTTTCAATTATTTCCAATCGTTTCTTCAATATCTCGTTTTCGGCTTTGAGTTCTTTAATCGCCTCAATTAAAACCGCCGTTAGTTTGGTATAAGCCACCATCCTATTACCATCGGCATCACGGTGCACCAACTCTGGCAAAACCGCTTCCACCTCATCGGCCAATAAGCCTATCTGACGCCTGTCGGTAAAATTGTACCTACTGTCTGCATCTTCGCGCCAATCATAGCTAACGCCATTTAATGCGCCAATCGTTTCCAGAGCATTATCTATTGGTTCAATGTTTGTTTTTAGTTTGGTCTCAGTATAAGCAACTACATCACCGGTCAGTGCAATATTACCTATCACGCACAATGCTTCGGTCAGGTTGGTGGTGCCAATGCCAGCTTTGGCGCCGTCGGGACCGGTAAACATTGTTATAACTGGCGGGTCACCAGCCGAGGCTTCAGCGGTAAGAGTTAATTGACTTGTTGCGGCGGTTACTTCCATCGAACCGTTAGGATAATTGGCATCGTCTTTATGCCCTACCTGCATAAGACCACCTGAAAGTTCAACGCTGGCATCATCGGTATCATAAACGGCAATGCGTCCGCCGCCGGGACCCCTTGATGAGCTTTGGGTCTCTATTTCGAAGCCGATAAGTCCGGGTGGTTCCGGTTGGGGATTGAAGCCATAGATACCAATGCCTTCGGTCGCATTATTTCCCATAGTTAATAATTCTCGACTTCCATCACCGACGGCGGGGGCCATTTCAAAAATTTTAAATTGTGCCCCTGTAGATGGGGTGGTCGTCATTGTCATTAACGGTTCACCCAGATATTCAGTTAAAGGGTTATTCAACCTAAAATAGTTTTCCGGGGCGGATGAATCAAAATCCATACCAATTTCTAAAGCCGGAATACCGGGCGGTTCCGGCTGAGGATTAAAACCAACAATGCCCCATCCAATGGCGCCTCTTTCTGCTGCCGGAGAATTGCTGATAGTTAATAATTCTCTGCCATCAATATTTTCCGGATCAAAAAATTTAATACTTCCGCCGGTATTTGTGTGACTGTTCAATTCAAGTAGCTTGTATTCAAAATTATCGGGGCCACCAAATAATCGTACAAATCCGGTGTCGGCCGTTGACCCGCCCATCATAACTCGCGTCAACGTCACTGGCGAGGTGGAGTGTACTTCTATAAAACTCCCTTTGTCGGCTGAAGCACCCATTTGCACAACACCTTCGTCGGCATCAGCATCGGGATAGTACAGATCAATTCTGTTTTCATTATTAGCTAACAACTTAATCGCCGGTCTGCTATCATCGGGGGAAGGCGAGTTAATAGTAAGCTCATTAATTTCACCATCGGCAGAAAGTTCAAAAGCCGGGCCGAGGGGGTCGCAGGGATCGGGCGGGACGCATGGATCAGGTGGATATAATCTCAAAATGCCCGGTTCGGTCGCCAAATCGCCTCTCACCTTATATGCTGATCCGGCACCGGGAACCGAAGTCAGAAGCGTTCGGGGCAAAATCTCCTCACCGGTTGTGCCGACACTAATTCCAAGATACAGTTCCGGCTCCGAAAAGACAGTACTTTCCAGTCGTGCCTGTGAACCGAGGATAACATTGAACATTCCGTTAGTTACTACCACTGATGGATGGGTCTCCGACCAATATGATACACCACCAGCGTCATAGATAGCGAAAGTCATCTGAATATCCTGAGTGATTGGCGTACCTGCATCATCAGTCAGATGCCCCTGATAATTGATCAATAGCGAATCGGCGGCACCTGCTGATGTTACCATTAGTAAAACAACCGCAACACAAAAAATCGAAGCTTTCCTTAATTGATTACCCAACATAGCAAACTCCTTATATATTTTAAATATTTCTTTGCATCAAATTTTCTAACATTCAATATCAAGTTTCTATAAATCTATGGTAACGGCCTGGTAATTGTATATTCGATCTCCGCACCATAGAATCTCATAAAATCCTGGCTTGAGCTATATCTCAATCTTATTAAGATCACATAGTTATAAGCATGATTATCTACAGCGGCATAATCTATAGTTTCATCAAATACGTGTTGCATACCTGACCAATCGGATGTACCGGCACTACCCATAGTATATGTGGCACCATTTCCCTTATCAATACAATACAGATAAGCATTCCCATTATAGGTCATATCGCCATCATAATATGAGACCTCAAATCTGGTAACAACGGCACCATCAGGCAAAGATACCGGCGCATAAAAATTCTGATTAGAAGTCGGAATCGTGTTCATCAAACAATAATTTTCTCTTATAAAGTAACTATTGTTATCCTCGGGAACAAAAGCGATATGTGAAAACGTTTTTGTTCTGGTGGTGGCGACAATGTTTAAATCATCAAAAGTTTTTGTACCGGTGATAGTTTGAGTGGATAATTCATCAACCGCCGCAAATGACAGATCAACCGGCTGGATTGTTCCATCAATAATAGCATCCGAACCAATCGAATTATTTCCGACACTGACCACGTATCCAGCCGTATCGGCATGAAGTGCTTTATAGGCATAGGGAACAGTAATCAATCGGGTTCTTGGTTCGAGCTCATCCTCGCCATCAAACCCAATTGTTATTCCCAGCGTGGCCGATGTATCTTGAGAAAAGCAGTTATCGGGAAGGCTGTTTTGGGAACCAAGCATTACATTAAACAGGCCATTGGTCACGGTAACAACAGGATGAGTTTCTGCCCAGGTTTGTTCTTCGTCCCCACCTGCAACGTAATAAATTTTAAAGGTCATCTGATAATCGCCACTAAGCGGGTTCCCCATATCATCAGACAGTTTTCCCTGATAATTAATTAACTGGGGAACCTGAGCATTAACCAATGTAAAAATAAATAAAAAACTTGTAATAATCAGCATAACTCGATGGATTTTTTTGAAGTACAACATAGCTAACTCCCTGGATCTGTCAATTCGATTTAGTGAAGCACGCCACAGGTTGAAACCCATGTCTCACAGGAGCACATTGCCGGACCGCTTTTATATTTGTAATTAATCACATAAACAACATCGAGAATATTAACCACACAACTGCAATCGGCATCGGCATTGCAAAATTCGTAAGGAACGGCCGCTGGACCGCTTTTATATTTATAATTGATAATATAAACAACATCGAGAATGTTTATCGGTGTGACACCATTAGCCTCGCCCGGTTCACAATCACAAGCTCCAGATACGGAGTTAAACCAGTAACCATGTGTCAGTCCATAACTTGTCGATGAACCTTCACCCACGGCGGTCTGTCCCACCGTTCCCAATAAACTATAATTAATCGAGGAGCCATCAGTGCCACCACCTGATATCACCTGCCAATTGATCTGTTCTCCCGCTCTTAGGTCAGAAGCTTCAGGTTTTGCAATAATTGATTCTTTTTCTGAAATAACTTGTGCTTGATCGACAATCTCTGTCTGGTTTATCTGATTTTTGACAGATGAAACCGGTTTCAGATCGGTTTTCCCGTCTATCTTATCCGCCGTAAGTCCACTAACCGAGAAAATTAGAAGAATTGCAAAAATTACAGATGTTGCATAAAATATATTACGATTTGTCATAGGACCTCCATTGACGAGACTATATTTGATTCTATTTTAGATGACTTATATAACTGTCTGACCTGTAGATAATATAATAAAATATCCAATATAGTCAAATAGAAAAACAGATATAAAAAACTTCCCAGCCTGACCAGCCGATTTAATTCTATATCCTAAAAAATCGTCATTTTATCAATTTATTGAGGAAACTTTTTTTCAATAACTGCGTAACTATAAATATAACGGCTCCGAGTGAGCGCCGAACGTTAGCTGGTAAAAATTTTGGAGGGTAAAAATGAAACGTTCGGTAACACTCATCTTTTTAATCAAGGTTTTAGTGCTGAGTTTGGCACTCACCTCGGTCGCCGACGAAACAGACATTACAAAAGAATCAGTTCCATCACTAACAGCATATCGAATTAATTCCCATCCCCCTATTATCGATGGCATTCTTGATGATCCTATCTGGACAAGTTCAAAGATTCAATATGCAAAAAAGTTTACGCAGTCGGAACCGGATGAAGGGACAGCTGCGACCGAATCGACTACGGTGGCGATTGCATATGATGATGAAGCACTATACGCCGCCTTCTGGTGTTATGATTCGGAACCTGATAAAATTATGCGGCAATTGGTCAGACGAGACCGAAGTTCATCATCAGATAATATAACTGTTTGTATTGATGCTTTTCATGACCATCAAACCTCTTATCGTTTCCGTCTCAACGCTGCCGGTGTGCAAGGCGACGAACGGGTTTATAATGATAATGCCAGTGATGGTTCCTGGGACGGCATTTGGTATAGCGATGTCAAAAAACAGCCGTGGGGTTGGTCGGCGGAAATAAAAATACCGTATCATTGCCTTCGTTTTACAGAAAAGGATGAGCATATCTGGGGACTCAATCTTACGCGCAATGTCGAACGTAAAGGAGAATATGTCAAATGGTCCTTTACTCCATCTGCCGAGGGCGGTTTTACCTCCAAATTTGGTCATCTCACCGGGTTAACCAATATCAAGCCAACCAGACATCTGGAGATATTACCTTATGCCGTATCCAAGGCCGAAACCGAGGCAAAATCGATCGGCAATCCTGATGGACGCGATTTCTTGGGCAACGCCGGATTTGATATGAAATATGCTCTTTCATCAAATCTGATCTTGGATGCCACTGTCAATCCCGATTTTGGTCAGGTGGAGCTCGATGAACCGGTTCTAAATCTTTCGACCTATGAAACTTATTTCTCAGAGAAAAGACCATTTTTTATTGAAGGAATGGATCTTTTCGAAACAGAATTTAATCTGTTTTATTCCCGACGAATCGGCCGCAGTCCATCTCAGGATGTTGACGATGACAATCTCGCATATTATACCGATTATCCGGACGCCTCCACTATTCTTGGTGCTACCAAGCTGACCGGTAAATTATCAAGCGGAACATCTATCGCCTTTTTAACAGCCATCACTGAAAAGGAAATGGCTGAATATGATGCCGAAATTAATGTGGTCCTTGATTCCAATTTGGTGGATGGAGAGTGGGAAACAGAAATGCTATCGGCCGATACGGTCAGCCGCAGCGGAGTGGTCGCCCCTCTTGGCGGATATTCGGTCATAAGAGTAAAACAGGACCTGTTTAAACATTCGAATATTGGTGCAATGTTAACAATGGCCAGTCAGGAAACGGTCCATCCCGCCGTAACCGGCGGTGTCGATTGGCGGCTTGTAACCAATAATAATAAGTGGGGATTTAAGGGACAGGCGATATTCAGCCGGGTCGATCCGGAAGAGGTTGGTTATGGACTGGATCTAACATTTAATAAAATAAGCGGTAAACATATTAGAGCTGCTTTTGGGGCGACATTTAAGGATCCTCAATTAAGTCTGAATCGTCTTGGTTATACATCGCGGAATAATTCCAAAAGTACCTGGGCCTGGATTCAGTATAGAACAACCGATGACTGGTGGATAGTCAGGAATTCATACAATAATTTTAACTAT
>JAUVBC010000153.1 GCA_030591405.1 Candidatus Zixiibacteriota bacterium | reverse complement strand
GGCGGACATAAAGATAACCCGACTTATGCCGAAGTCTGCGACGGAACAACCGGACATGCCGAGGTCGCCAAAGTCGATTTTGATCCGTCAATAATCAGTTATGAAAAATTGGCGAAACTGTTTTTTGAGATACATGATCCGACTCAATTAAATCGTCAGGGACCAGATATTGGAAGACAGTATCGCTCTGAGATATTTTACTCAAACGAAAAACAGAAAAAGAGTATCGAAAAACTGATTAAGATACTTGAAAGCAAAGGTGCCAAAATAGCGACAAGATTAACCAAAGCCGACAGCTATTGGGCCGCAGATAATTATCATCAAGATTATTATCTAAACAATGGCCATCAACCGTACTGTCATTCCCGCCGGGAAATCGACTGGAATTAATTTGCTCTTTTGTATCTAATCGCCACAATATCTTAATCCAAATCACGGAATTTATTTAATTGCACAGATATTTATTTGGGTGTGTAACTGTTTTTGGTTTACACAGTTACAGCTTTTACTTGACAAATTTGGGAAATAGTATATTTTAGATACAGAGAGTTCTTCTTTGGAATCCCGGGCTTTAATTACTCCCCTCTAAGTCTGGCCGAAGAAAGCTCTCTTTTAAATTCGTAGCAGTTCAATTATTTTATATCAATCTAATTCGAGTCGTTCGAAATCATACCAGTCAACGACTACTTTATCTTTGCCATCTTTTATTATGATACCTTTGTTGTCATCGTCAATATCATTGGAATCCCGAAGTCTGAACTTTCGTCCATCTTTTAAGACCACTTCGGCGCCATGACGCGAACTTTTTTCGATTGATTTAATCTGACCAAATTCAATTGCAAAATCAACATCGTCAATTTCACCGTCAAGAAGTTCCCAGGTATACTCTTCGTCGTCATCCCACTTGATCTCACCTTTAAATTTTTCGCCATCTTCGGTGAAAACAGTGCCTTTCAATAATTTTCCGCCGTCGAATTTATTATACGATGGTCCTTCGGGTGCTTCTTTAAATTCAACAAAATCAAACTCATCCCAATAAACTACTACACGCCCCATAGCCATGTCAGAAACAACTATGCCACGATTGCCGCTGTCGACATCATTGGTACCTTTGAGCCGGATTTTTTTCCCGCCCTTCAATGCAACAATTGCCGAATTTGATGAGCGCCGTTCGATAGATTCTATTTTGCCAAATTTAATTTTTCTTTTACGATTGTTTTCAGAGCCGTCGAGGATATCGGTGTCATATGCTTCGTCCATGTCCCAGCAAATAAATCCGGTATATTCATCTCCCCGATCAACAGCTACAGTACCATAAAGCCGGTTTCCGAATCTTGTGTCACGTTTTGGTGTTTTCTCAAATTCGATTTTTTCGATGTCATCCCAATATAATTCAATAATTCCCTCGTCTTCGGTATCAACAAGTATTTCGCGATTGTCATCACCGATATCACCCGAACCGTTTTCCAAATAAACTTCTTCGCCGGATTTCAATACCAGCAGAACCTCATCGTTTCCATCGGGAATCAAGGTCTTAATATGTCCAAATCTGATGCCCGATTGAGCATTATCTGACCAATTCCAGCTATTTCTCGATTTGCCACCCCGATAAACCGTTACACCGAAAATGGTGATTTCATCTACATCATCGTCATCGTCACTATCAGAACGATAACGATACTTTTTCCTGACTTCTTTCCTCAACTCCTTATCGCCATCAAGGACATCATCCCACGCCACCTCATTTTTGTCCCACCTTATAAATCCTTCCAACACCTCTCCATCATTGGTATAGACCTTACCATAAATTATTCCCGGATCGGCGACCGCTGAACCGGTAACGAATAAAATCAAAAATGAAATAACTGTAATTTTGCTCTTGAAATTCATAAATAAACTCCTTTTATATTATCTTTTCTAATTAGAATTAACGTAGAAATATTCGAAAAGTTGCGTAATAATTTGCATCCTACCATAAAGTTACAGAAATATTGACTTTTGGAATATTAAGGAATATTGGCTATTTTAACAAGACCATTTTCTTGATAGTTGTAAACTCTTTTGTTTCCAAACGATAAAAATATATTCCACTGGGGGCCTTGTGAGTGCTGTTTTTCATCGTTCCATCCCAATTAAAGCGATGACTGCCTGCAGGAAGTTCAATATCGCCATAATTATAAACTGTTTGGCCAAGAATATTATAGATTATCATTGAAATGGTTGAATTTTGAGATAACATCAGATCTATCGAGGTGGAGCTGTTAAATGGGTTGGGATAATTCTGAGATAGATAAATATCATCGGGGATATTTTCTGCCGTGATAATTTCAATATCAGTCGGATTACCAATTATCAAATCACCCGGAATTAGTGTCGGAACTTTCTTTTCCAGTGATTCCGACAAAATATATAATCCTGAACTGTCAGAGGATAGAGTGTCGATCCGATTAAAAACTTCGCCACTCCCCGCTGTAAAAAACAAAGATGCAATTTCATAGCTGCCGAGCGGAATTGATTCGATATCAATAACTGATTCATCTATTCTCAAGCCGATCTCTGCCTCTCCCCCATTGATAGCGGTATAGAAATTCACCGAGGATGAAAAATCAATTATATTGGAAATGATTGAATCCAGAACTGCTGTACTATAATCATAAGTAATCGGCAGATAGATGGCTTTGGCTGGATCTGATAATTTCAGATATAATGGCACAACGGCCAATTGGCCAGGCATAGTATTGGCATTGGCTATTGATATGGTATCATCTGATGAGATATAAAGATAAACCGGCACCGCGATACTTTCATTAAATGACAGGCTGTCGTAAATTTGAATTTCTGTACTATATGAGCCGGTTGCCAGAGAATTATCTAACGAAATAAATATTGTATCATAATCGGAACCTGTATATTTATCGACATTCAACCAATCAACGGTTATTGCGGCTGACCAGTCAAGAGTTCCCGAACCGGGATTTGAGATTTCAATTTGCCCTGACAAGATATCTTCCTCACCACCTTTAATAATCAGGGTGTCCGGATTCGCTCGAAGAAATGACATATTTCCGGTCAACTCCAATAACACCCAGGCAGTATCAGATAAATTTGCTGCTTCATTTGACTCAACTATAATCGGTTCCAGATATGTACCATACTCCAATCCTGAAATATCTATCGAGACATCAATCTTTTCTGATGACGCACCTGAATATTGACCAAGATCAAACCAATCGGAAATTTCAACGGCGGTCCAGCTAAATGTTCCGCTTCCGCTATTATTCACCTGAAAAGATAAGTTATCGGGATTTCCAAGTTCGGCCAGGACCTTAAAATATAGAGTATCCGGCGATATTTCAATCAGCGGGGCAGTCACATTAAGTATAACCGAAATGATTTCCGTGGAGTCATTAAGATTTAAATTTATCAATCGTATTTGCCCAACATAATCGCCATATAACAAGGTATCAGTATTGATTTGTACCTGAATATTCGCCGGTGTGATACCGGAATCAGGAACCACATCAATCCAATCATCAACAGGAGAGACAACAAAATTTAATTCACCATATCCGGCATTTGTAAGATTAATTGCCTGTGATACCGGCGCGGCCTGACCCTCCTGCATATTGAATGTTAATACAGACGGCTGACTGACAATGGTGGGATCATTATAGTTTTTAATAGTAACATAAATATCAAAATCACCGTTTCGCGAATCAGCCCAGGTAAAGAAGAATTTGTATCCATCGGTCGCAATATCGGGCTGCAGTTGTTTGCCATCGGTATTCTGATGAATCAGAAAACTGCTTCCAGCTTCAGCCCCAGCATTATCAATTACCTGTGCCATGGCATCCCATTGCCCGGAGGTCGAATCGGCCCAAACCATACCAAGGTTACCCATGCGGTCAGAACAGATGGCAATATCTTTTTGCGGTCGTTTATTAGCATCAGAAATCAATTTGTGACACTCGCCAAGTGCGACTCCGTTTGCGCCATAACGCCGATAATAAATATCAGGATTTTTTGGGTAGATACCGTTTTGCCAGTCAACCCAGGCAATAAAATAACGCCCGTTACCATCAGCAGCAACCGCCGGAAAAGCCTGCTTAGTTTGATTGCCATCATCATTCACTCTGAAATCCGGCATTGTCGGAGAACCATCAGAGTTGAATACGCGACCATAAATATCATCATCCCCGGTTCTATTATCGTACCAGACAACAATAAATCTGCCATCTGCAATTGCTGCAACCCGAGGTGAGTGCTGCTGAAACAAGCCGTTTTCTGAATTTATTTGGAAGTTACTTCCGACCGGACTTCCGTTTGAATTTATCAGCTGACCATAAATATTCCAACTGGAGCCGCGACGATCGGCCCAAACAATAATAACATCGCCGCTTGGTAAAACAGCAATATCGGGAGATTCGCATGATGAGTCAGGACGTGCATCGGTTATCGAGTAATTTGTCCCTGATCCATTTATATCGATAGCAGAGTAATAAATATCGGGATCAAACGGATAACTTCCGTTTCGGTAATCGGTCCATACGGTACCAAACTGACCCAATTGATTTGCATCCAGAGCCGGACCATATTGGGGAGAGACAACTGAAAGTGCGGCAATTTTTTGATTGGTTTCAAGCGGAGTTCCAGCACTATCAAAATACTGAAAAAATATTTCACTACGCCCATTTCTTTTGTCTGCCCAGACAACGACAAACTCACCGGAGAAATTTACCGCTACTCGTGGATTTATCTGCTCAGCCTGATGAGTATCATCATTGACTAAAATATCGAATGAATCCCCGGCATAAAGAAATTGTACCGTCAATATGAAACAAACGATAGTGCCAGATATTTTTAAAGACCAATAATTGTATTTCATCAATTAGGATATTAGCAATACCAATGCCATTATGACGACTATACAAAAATATCATAGACTTTTATCTTGTTGTGTCTCAGCCAGTTGAAAAGAATCATTTTCCGCAACTTGAATATAAGAATAATATAAAATAAAGAGGAAAACAGTTCCTGAATCATCAGGAACCGTTTTCCTTATAGAGGATATTTTCTATACTTTAAAACAATAAAAAGAAATTATTTTTTCTTCTTTTTATGACGATCAGCTCTTCTGCGTTTTTTCCGTTTATGAGTCTTAATCTTCAATCTCTTACGCTTTTTTCCGCTCGGCATTCATCCTCCATAGTGGCTGACCGAAAATTTATTCAATCGGTAGCTTCGTTATCATGTTTTTAAATTCGTTCGAAGGCTTAAAAACAGGCACCTTTCGTCCCGGTACAGGAACTACTTCACCTGTTCTTGGGTTTCTGGCCTTTCTCTCTTTTCTCACTTTGACCTTAAAGGTACCGAAACCCCTAATTTCAATATTGCTGCCATTTTCCATTGATTTTTTAATCGTATCAAGCAAGGCATCAACAACAACGGCAACATCGGTCCTGGTAAGACCAGTTCTCTCGGCCACTTTTTCAACTAGATCAGCTTTGGTCATAACATCCTCCCTCGGGAACCGGCTGATTTATATTATTTTGTTTTCTTTTCATAATCATTAACAATAGCCTTATATATAGTCTGCCAAATAATATAGTCAAACATCAATCCTAATAATATTACAACGTGCTATATTAAGCTATTTTCCTTTGCAAGTCAATGCTTTTCTTAGACTAATACAGATACAAAATTTCCGGGCCAACGCCACCCTTAGAGGTAACCTGCCCAATATTCTTTAAAACACCCCCCATTAAATCAAATAATCCTTTCTTAGGGGTAAAATCTTTGACAGTTTGAGGTTTTCCGCTAATTCCGGCTAACTCAGCTGCCAGCCTGATCGCATCTTCAAATCCGCCCAAAGTATCTACCAACCCATTTTCATAAGCCTGACGACCACTGTAAATCGACCCATTAGCTAAT
>JAUVBC010000289.1 GCA_030591405.1 Candidatus Zixiibacteriota bacterium | reverse complement strand
CCGATGTAAAAACCATACCGGTGCGGGCATTACGGGTCGGCAGGACACAGTCGAACATATCAACCCCGTTGGAAACCGCCATCAGAATATCTTCGGGGTAACCAACACCCATCAAATAACGCGGCTTGTTTTCCGGCAGAAACTCAGTTGTAAAGCTAAGCATATCTTCCATCTCTTCTTTTGATTCACCGACCGCCAGACCACCAATAGCATTACCGGGGAAATCGAGCGAGACAATCTGCTCGGCCGATGTTTTCCGAAGCTCTTTATAAGTCGAACCCTGAACAATTCCAAATAATGCGATACCGGTCGGTGATTCATCTTCGAGTTTATTAAAATGTCTCAGACCTTTTTGCGCCCAGTCAAAGGTCCGATTAACTCCCTGATTAGCCAGTTTTTTATCGGCCGGATAAGGAACACACTGATCAAATGACATGATTATATCGGCCCCGATATCGCGCTGAATTTCGATTACTTTTTCTGCAAAAAACCGATGTTCCGAACCGTCGTGATGCGATTTGAATGTAACGCCATCATCATCGATGGTTGATAAATCCTGCATCGAAAAAACCTGAAAACCGCCCGAGACGGTCAGCATCGGTTTGCGCCAGCTGGTGAACGCGGCCAATCCGCCTTTTTCTTTGATTAATTTTTCACCGGGGCGCAAATACAGATGATAGGTGTTGCCGAGAATTATCTCAGCTTTGCACTCCTCAAGGTCCTCAGCAGTCATCGCTTTAACCGCACCGGAAGTCCCCACCGGCATAAAAGCAGGGGTGTGAAAAATACCATGCGGAGTTGTTACCTGCCCAGCCCGTGCCTTGCCGTCGGTTTTATTGCAAATATAAGAAAAATCTTTTTTATTATTATCACTCATGCTGTTTCGTTATTTTTTGTCGCTCGCAACTGTACCATAACGGCCAAGCAGTTCGGTCAGGCCGCCGCGATATTGTCTTGCACCGGGACAATAAACCAAAGGTTTGATTTTGTCGATATCCGGCTTTCCTCTCTCGTCCAGATATTCTTCATCAATATGCATCGCTACTATCTCAGCGACAAACATCTCATGCGTGCCAAGTATTGATGACTGCCTTATCTGGCATTCAAGATTTATCGGGCACTCTTTAATAAGCGGTGCCGAGACTTTGCTCGCCTTTATAGGAGTCAGATTCAGCGTTTTAAATTTATCATAGTCGCAACCAGATTTGGTTCCACAGAAATCAACAACTTCTAAATTTTTCTCTGATGTCATATTAACGACAAACTCGCCCGATTTTTTTATGATGTTATATGAAAATCGTTGCGGCGTCACCGAGATCGAAAGCATCGGCGGTTCCGAATTAACAATCCCGATCCAGCTGATAGTAATAATATTCGGTTGATACCCTTCGGCTACACACGATACCATCACAGCCGGAAGCGGCATCAAAATCGATTTTGGAGGTAGTTCTTTTTTACTCATATTTTTTTCTTTACTATTTCAATAATCTACCAAAAAATCAGTTCCAAAGTTTTTTCGAGCGATTCGACTCCTATCAGCTCTATCTTCTCTGATTTCAGACTGTCAACCGCCTGTTTCGGAAGGATAATTTTTTCAAAACCAAGTTTGGCCGACTCAGAGACTCTTCGGTCGGCCATTCCGATTGGCCGCACTTCTCCTGATAAACCGACCTCACCGGAGATAACCATTTTAGGACTGATCGGGATATCACGAAGCGACGAAACGATAGCGGTCAGGACAGCGAGATCTATCGAAGGTTCCGTTAATTTCAGACCACCGGCAATCGAGACAAAAACATCATTGTTGCCCATCTGTACCCCGCCTCGTTTTTCCAGAATCGCCAATAATAAGGACAATCGTTTGCTGTCTATTCCACCGGCGACTCGCTGAGGTGTTCCATAGGTGGCCGGTGAGACCAGCGCCTGTATTTCGATCAGAATTGGACGGTTACCCTCGCATGATGCGGTCACTACTGAGCCGGAACGTTCCTGTTTATTATAACCGGAGAGAAAAAAATTCGACGGGTTATCAACCGGGATCAATCCTAATGGAGTCATTTCAAAAACACCGAGTTCAAAAATCGAGCCAAAGCGATTTTTTACCGGACGCAGGAGCCGATAAAAATGCTGATTGTCCCCCTCAAAATATAAAACGGCATCGACCATATGTTCCAGCAATTTAGGCCCGGCTACTATTCCCTCTTTGGTAACATGACCTATCAGAAAGAGAGCAAAGTCATTTTTCTTGGCCAACTCTATCAATCTTCCGGCCGACTCACGAATCTGACCGACCGTTCCCGGAGGCGAATCAAACTGACGGTTCCCAATAGTTTGAATCGAGTCAACAATAACAAGATGATAGCCGCCCTCTTCAAGAACAGCAGTTATTGCATGCAGATCGGTGAGATTGGCGATTGAGATATTTTCGCCATTGACCTTGAGACGGTCAGCGCGAACCTTCACCTGTGCCGCTGACTCTTCGCCGCTGATATATAAAACATTAAGATTGTTTGATCCATATTTCCCGGCCGCCTGAAGAATCAAAGTTGATTTTCCAATTCCCGGTTCACCGGCGAGAAGAACGGAACTTCCCGGAAGAAGGGTCCCGCCCAGCACCCGATCAAATTCACCTATACCTGATTTGAATCCTGAAAACTTTTCAAGGCTCACCTCGGAAAGTTTTTGAGGTTTTTCTATTTTAGTTGCTTTTGATTTACGGGATGATTTGATAACCTGTTCCTCGGCAAGACTGTTCCACTCACCACAATCGCGACATTGCCCTTGCCATCGCGGATGCATCGTCCCGCACTTAGTGCAGACAAAAGCAGTTTTAATTTTTTTCTCTATTGGGCTCAAAGATATCGGCCGATCTTTTAAAACGATATATCACCAATCGGTTCGCCGGGTCGCCTCGAAAGATCCTCAAAACGAACATAATCTTTGACAAAGGTCAATTCAATTTTTCCGGTCGGACCGTTTCTCTGTTTGGAGATAATAATTTCTGCTCTCCCCTCTACCTCACGTAATTTGGGGTCGTCTTTGGGCAGATGAGAAAGATAAAACGCCGGTCGATAAACAAACATCACCACATCGGCATCCTGCTCGATAGCCCCCGATTCACGAAGATCAGAAAGCTGCGGCCGTTTATTGGGACGGGATTCGACATTACGTGAAAGCTGACTAATTGCAATAATCGGAATTTTTAATTCCTTGGCCAGACCTTTGATCGAACGGGAGATCATCGCCATTTCCTGTTGCCGATTTTCAAGTCGGCCGGGACTGGTCATCATCTGGATATAGTCGATTATCAAAAGATCGATATTATGCTGTGATTTTAAGCGACGTGCTTTGGCTCGCATCTCCAATGTCGAAAGAAAAGCGGAGTCATCAATAAAAATATCGGCCTCGGAAAGAGGTCCGCTGGCATGAGTCAGTTTCACCCATT
>JAUVBC010000039.1 GCA_030591405.1 Candidatus Zixiibacteriota bacterium | reverse complement strand
GTATCGTACATTACAATTCGTTTGGTTCCAAACATTCCGACAAAATAGGCATTGATCTTATTCGACTGCTTGGATCCATCGACTTCATAAATGTCAGGATTATGAATCCCGGCTTTTTCTGCAAGTGATGTCATCTCGGCGGCGAGTTCTTTATCCTGAAGCGGTTTAAATTCATTAAACATCGGGGATATGACAACCGGGTATATAACCATCAGAAAAACCAGAAATGGAATAGCACCGATAGCAAAGTGCAGCCACCATTTTTTAGTTTTATTAATCTGCGAGTACAATATTGAAATAATTATCACACTAAAAAGAAGCTCAAGTCCGAGCGATTTTAAACCCTCAATAAACCACTCCACGGCTGTTTGATTCGAAAAACCGTATTCATGTTCGATTAAAAAATTTCGATAGTAATCAATCGGAAGATTAACCAGATACATAAACAGCGTAAACAGAATTATATAAATAGAATATTCGATAAGCTTTTTCTTCGAAATAGAATTGGCCCATAAACGAAAACGCGCCGATAATTTGGAGAATAAAACTATCAGAAGAAAAGCGATTCCAATAAAAAAGCTGGCAAACCGCCAGATATTTTTAAATCTTGAATATGAGATCAGCTTCTCTTTTCGCTCCGGCGACATCGGATAGACAAAATCGTTTTCTCCGGTTTCTGATGTTGCCGCAGCAGCTAAACTATCGCCAACAGTTTCTATTGCTGAATCGGATAAAATTATTGTTGAATCATTTGCTATTGTTTCATCTGCAAAACTTGAATTTATTGAAAAAGTCAAAATAATCAGAAAAGTGAAAAATAGAGATAATTTAACCAGCCTCATAGATATTTTTCTCCTGTGACATTTCATGCGATAATAGTCAAAAGATGGCTAAAAGTCAACAATGCAGATATTTTGTATATCCGGCAATTGATGAAAACTCCTCACTTTGGCTGAATTTTTACTATATTGCCAAATGAATTACACCGGTGAAATGGCCGCATTGGCGACCGCATTTTTGTGGTCGTTTACATCAATATTTTTCACTCTGGCCGGACGGCTGATCGGCTCGTACTGGGTGAATAAGTTCCGAATGCCTTTGGCGGCGCTTTTTTTATCTATCACTATGTTTTTTACATCCGGTCACTTTTTGCCGGGGGATATTTCATCTCATGCATTTCTGTACTTGACCGCAAGTGGGATCATCGGTTTGGCACTGGGTGATACCTGTCTGTTTCGCGCCTTTGTAATATTGGGCACAAGGTTAACGCTGCTTGTTTTTACCGTCTCGCCGATTATCGCCGCGGTGACCGCATGGATTATTCTGGGCGAAAAATTAGGTTTGATGGCTATCCTTGGTATCGGTATCACTGTCGCAGGGGTCGCCTGGGTCACTGCCGAGCGCGGCAAAAAAGAAGAAAAGAATAACTATGCCGATCAGGGTTCAAAATTAACAGGTATCTTGCTTGCTCTCGGTGGAGCGGCCGGACAGGCAATCGGATTGGTTCTGGCCAAATCTGGAATGAGCGACGGTGTCGATCCTCTTCCGGCAACATTTATACGAATGATAACAGCCGCGGCGGCGATCTGGATATTCAGTATATTCAGTGGTGATTTAAAAAAGACTCTTGGCAAACTTAAAAACAGCCGTGCTTTATGGTTCGCTCTTGGTGGGACAATTTGCGGCCCGTTTCTTGGCGTTTGGTTATCTTTAGTGGCTGTCAATAATACCGAGGCCGGAATAGCGGCAGCAATTATGGCAATTGTGCCGGTCATGGTCATTCCGCTGGTAATAATAGTATATAAGGAAAAAGTAACATTCAGGGCTTTCATCGGAGCAATTATCGCAGCTGGTGGGGTCGCGTTACTATTTTTGGGTTGATATTTTTTAAACATTTCCTTACTGTTATACGTTATAATTATACTCTCCCCTCAGAGAAAATAGGCTTTCTATATGTCTTTTTAGAATATAGGCAGAAAAATGGCAAGGCGGAGGATTGCATTGCGTTCAGCTTCTATTAGGTTATTTTTCAGGACAATATTGATTATCGGCGTAATAATGATAATTAACTCATCCTCTTTTTCTGAAAATATGGGCAACCAATATTCCAGGAACAATATTCCTGAATACATTTCCAAACGGACAAATTCAGAAGAGTCTGACGTTTGGTGGGCTCCTTACACAATAGGCAACATTCATTTAAGTATTGACAACACCGGCGATATATCTGGTTTAACATTTAGCAAGCCCTTTATTGACCCGATGACCGGCATTTGGTTTTCCACAGGAAAATATCCAGCCTATACAACCCACAATTACTTAACGGTAGCAAATATCTGGGTCGGGGCAGTGGTAGATCATGATACCTTGGTTTCAACCAGTGGATGGAGTGGAGAATTTCAATGCAGCTGGGAACCTTATGGTGGAATTCAACAACAATCAATTGAACCGCTTAATTCATATTATTCCGAAGACGCCAACTCTGAACAGGATATGGTTGTTTACTATAACGATACACTTAGCGACCCTGATTGGGTCTGGCCCGACCCCATCGATGGCCGGCCCCACATCCCTCTTGGCATTGAAGTCAAACAGTCGAGTTATGCCTGGAGTTTTGGTTATGCCAACGATTTTATTTTATTTGATTATGAAATCAAAAACATCGGGCACAAATTTCTCAAAAATACCTATATCGGCATATATTTTGTAGGAATGGCGTCCAACGGCTATAGTGGGCTAAATACTGATAAGGTTGATGGTTCTGATGATGATCTTTGCGGTTTCTTAAAAACATTTCCAACAGAAGGAACATGTGGTGGTGATGATACTCTTAATATTGTTTATACTATTGATAATGACGGCCATCCCAATGAATCTGATGAATTTGACCGTTTTTCTCCGACAGGAGTTGGAGGAATCAGAATTCTCAGGACACCAATGGAAGCCACAGAACTTTCATTCAACTGGTGGATCCCAAATTATGATCCCGTCGAAGATTTTGGGCCAAGGAGATTGGGAGTACCGGGGGTCCCATTCCGCGATATGAATGGAATTTTGGGAACGCCAAATGGCGACAAAAATAAGTACTATATGATGCGAAATAAAGAGATAGATTATGATCAGATTTTTACTGCACAAGATCATACTAACGACGGCTGGTTATCAAAACCGAAAAACGCCAGTGATATAGCCGATGGGAAATGGCCCGATTGTTTGTTATCTTTTGGGCCGTTTGATCTTTACCCCGGACAAAAACTCTCATTTACAATGGCTTATGTTTGCGGAGAAAATGTTCATACGGCGCCCGAAAATTATGAAAAGCTTTTTAATCCATATTATCCCGACGAGTTTTTTCATACTCTTGATTTTTCCGAACTGGCCCGAAATGCCCGTTGGGCCGACCGGGTGTTTGATAACCCCGGTTATGATACCAATGGCGATGGATATCGAGGAAAATTCAAGGTTTGTTGTATAGACTCTACAATTCTGGGAGACGGAACGGCGATATGCAATAAATCACGTGAAGTGTATTACGAGGGTGATGGCATCCCCGATTTCCGAGCCGCCACACCTCCCCCACCACCGGTTGTTCGAATCATACCTGGAATTGATGAGTTCAACCATGGTATTCTTAGGATAAGGTGGAACGGACTTCGAAGTGAAATGACTCCAGATCCTTTTACCAATGAAATTGATTTCGAGGGGTATCGTCTTTATTTATCATTGGATTCCAAAAAAACAAGCTTCAATCTTGTCAACTCATATGATATAGACAATTATACGCGATGGATTTGGGATAAATATTACGAAGAATGGCTGGTCAAGGAACCTCCTTTTACTCTGGATTCTCTTCGAGCTATTTATGGCGACAGTTTTAATCCGCTTGATAATCATAGAGATAATCCGGTTACAATAATTGCCGCCGATGGTGAATATACAGCCTGTTATTTCAGTATGCAGGATTGGAATATGTCGAATCTTGACGATACGACAATAATTCATAAACGGTTTCCTGATATGCCATATCCTTCGACACTAGTACATGATACGGCGGCAATTTATTATCCGGATGAACTAACCGAAGAAGGAGAGTTCAAGTATTTTGAGTATGAATATCTACTCGACAATCTGTTACCATCGCAGTTGTATTATGTTTCTGTTACAGTATTCGACTATGGCTCACCCGGTTTTGGTCTGTCGGCTCTGGAAACAAGCCCTTTGGTCAATATGAAAAAAGCCTATCCCAATTATACAGCATCTGAAGTTGAAAATTCTAATCTTCGGGTTATTGTGTATCCTAATCCTTATCGGGTCGATGGTAATTATCGTGACTTGGGTCTTGAGGGTCGCGGGCTTGAGGATTTACATTCTGATCGTGCCCGGGAACTTCACTTCGCTAATCTGCCTCATAAATGTACAATAAGAATATTTTCCATAGATGGTGATCTAATCCGTGAGATCAAGCATGATTACCCGATAGATCATCCACTGGCCGCACACGATAGATGGGATATGATCACCAGAAACACTCAGGCACCGGTATCCGGTATTTATTATTATTCAGTCGAATCTGCATCTGAAAATCAAGTGGGCAAATTTGTGCTAATAATGTAGGCATAAAAAAAATCCCGCGACAAATATCGCGGGATTTTAAAGTAACTTGATTTGAAAAAAAACTATTCCTGAATCGATACCATTTTTCTATCTCTGCCTTTTCTTTCGAATTTCACCACACCGGTGATTTTGGCAAACAAGGTATCATCCTTCCCACGGCCAATATTGAGGCCGGGAAGAATTCTTGTCCCACGCTGTCTGATAATAATTGATCCGGCATGTACCGCCTCACCGGCATACGCCTTGACACCAAGTCTTTGACCATTACTATCGCGACCGTTACGGGATGAGCCAACGCCCTTTTTATGTGCCATCTTCTACTCCAAACTTTCAGTTTCAAAATATCTGCCCGATTATACCAAGCAGAAAATTAATATATACTTTTCTCCAGAAAAATCAAGTATTAATTTGATACTTTCTCTTCCTCCGGTTTGGGTAGATTTTCCTTATCTTCAAAGGCAAAAGTCAGTTTTTCATCATCGGCGCTGATTACCAGATTACAATCTCCGGCATATTGACCGCGTAAAAGCTCCTCGGCAAGCGGATCTTCAAGATATTTCTGCAAGGCACGTCTCAGGGGGCGAGCGCCCAACATCGGCTCAAAGCCAACTTTAGCAAGGAAATTTCTGCCTTCATCGGTAAGACGGAAGCTTATTCCTTTATCTGCCAGGCGTTTAGCAATATCAACCAACAGAATATCAACGATCTGTTTGATATCATCAACCGTCAGCGCCCTGAAAATAATGCTCTCGTCAATTCTATTTAGAAGTTCCGGATTAAACAACTTTTTCAGTTCATCTGATACTTTTCGTTTCATGACATCATGTGAGGCGTCAATCTGTTCGGCGCCAAATCCGACCGTTTTGCCATCTTTGATCATCCGAGTTCCGACATTGGAAGTCATAATAACAACCGTATTACGGAAATCGACTTTGCGGCCAAAAGAATCGGTTAATGAGCCATCATCCATTAATTGCAGTAAAATATTGAAAACATCAGGATGAGCCTTTTCGATTTCGTCAAGAAGCACAACTGAGTATGGACGGCGTCGCACTTTTTCAGTCAACTGGCCACCCTCTTCGTAACCAACATATCCGGGAGGAGCACCGATCAATCTTGAGACGGCAAACTTCTCCATATACTCAGACATATCAATACGAATCAGCGAATCGGCATCCTCGAATAAAAATTCGGACAGAGTTCTGGCCAGTTCGGTTTTTCCAACTCCGGTCGGTCCCAGAAATATGAACGAACCGATTGGCCGTCTCGGATCACCAAGTCCGGCTCTGGCACGACGAATCGATTTTGCCAGCACCCCAACCGCTTCATCCTGCCCAACAATCCTTCTCTTTAGTTCATCTTCCATCCGCAGCAAGCGCTTAGATTCTTTTTCTTCGAGACGGAAAAGTGGGATACCGGTAATCTTAGAAACAACCTGTGCAATATCATCTTCGGTAAGAACAATCTTTTCTTTTTCCCGATGTGCTTCCCAATCGATTTTCATCTGCTCCAGTTTTTCTTTTTGGAATTTCAGATCATCGCGAAGCTGCGCAGCGGTTTCAAAAGCCTGATTTTTTACAGCCTTTTCTTTTTCCTCTCGTAGTCGGGTCACTTCATTTTCCACTTCGTTAAACTCTTCCGGCTTGGCATAAGTGGCCAGATGAGCCCGGCTCCCGGCCTCGTCGATAATATCAATTGATTTATCAGGCTGGAACCGTCCGCTGATATATCTTGAGGAGAGAGTAACCGCCGCTTCGAGAGCCTCATCAGAGATTTTTAATTTATGATGTTCCTCATAACGGGACCTTAAGCCATCAAGAATTTTCACCGTATTTTCATGGTTTGGAGGTTCGACCATGATCGTCTGAAAACGCCGGTCAAGGGCGCCGTCTTTTTCAATGTACTTACGATACTCATTCAGAGTTGTGGCACCAACACACTGCAGTTCACCTCGTGAGAGGCTCGGTTTGAAAATATTACTGGCATCGAGTGAACCCTCGGCTCCACCGGCACCAACTATCGTATGCAGCTCATCGATAAAAATGATAGTATCTTTCGAATTTATAATTTCCTGCATAACTGCTTTGAGCCGTTCCTCAAACTGACCACGATATTTTGTACCGGCGACAAGCGAGGCCATATCAAGAGTTACTACGCGGCGATTTTCGAGCAGTTGCGGGACCTTGCCCTCAACAATCCGCTGGGCCAATCCCTCAACAATGGCAGTTTTACCAACCCCCGGTTCACCAATAAGGACCGGATTATTTTTCTTACGACGGGACAATATCTGACTGACCCGCTCGATCTCATCCTGACGACCGATAATCGGGTCAAGAACACCCTTGCGGGCCAACTCGGTTAAGTCACGACCAAAATGATCAAGCGCCGGTGTTTTTGATTTTTTCCGTTTTGTCTTAAAAGATGAAGGTTTGCCGCTTTGGATATTTTTCAATTCTTCGTAAACTTCTTTATAATCAATCTCATACATCGAGAGAACCTGAGCAGCAACGCCTTCCTCATCCTTTAATAAAGCAAGAAGAATATGTTCGGTGTCAATATCTTTGGATTTGAGCGCCCGTGCTTCCTGCCCAGAAACCTCTAAGGTCTTTTTGGCGCGTGCGGTCAAAGGAAGCTGGCCCATCGTCATCGTCCCGCCCGATGGCTGAACAACTTCTTCGATGGAAGCCTTCAAATCACCAAGATCGATGCCAAGATTGGCGACTACTTCGGCTGCTCTACCATCGCCAAGTTTTATTAAACCAAGCAGAAGGTGTTCGGTGCCGATATAATCGTGTCGCAATCTGGCTGCCTCATCCCTGGCATATTCAATTGCTTTACGGGCTAGTTCCGTAAACATTTCATTCATTGTTATTTATCCTTATAACTAGTTGTTTTTTCCCAAACTAAATTTTAAATGCTGCAAATTTTTCTCTGACCATCTGCGCCCGTATAAAATCGCGCCGATCCTGATCCATCTCTTCCATATAATATTTTTGCAGATGAGCCGGCTGTGAAAAAAGCAGTATTTCATTTATCAGTGGAATATCAATAAAATCTATAACACCGATTGCAATTCCCAATCTAAGGGCAGAGAGGAGATTCATCACTTCTTCGGAGGTCAACACATGAGCATATTTCAAAATACCATAAGAACGCCATATTTTATCTCTTATCTGTTCGAACGCCTCATCGACCAGTAGTTGACGTGAATTGGCCTCTTCCTCAATAATATAGTGGCAGACAGTCGTCAGCGATTCAAGCGTTTCCTTCTCTGAAATACCAAGTGTTTTCTGGTTTGAGACCTGAAACAGATTTCCGAGAACATCGGTTCCCTCACCATAAAAGCCACGAACAGCAACACCCATTTTGGTTATTTTTGCAATCACCCGATCAATTTCTTTGGTGATAACCAACCCCGGCAAATGAATCAAAACCGAGGTACGCAGACCGGTTCCGACATTGGTCGGGCATGATGTCAAAAATCCGAAATCAGCATCATAATCAAATTCCAGATATTTTCCAATTTCGGCATCATATTCACTAATTGTCTGTAAAGCTTTTTCAGGATTCAGGCCTGGCACCAAAGACTGCATCCGAATATGATCTTCTTCATTGATCATTATCGAAATTTGCTCATTGCGGCTCAGATATAATGCCCGGGAGTTATCATCGTGCATAAAATTGGGCGACATCAGATGCCGTTCAACCAGAAAGTCCTTATTAAGTTGCGACAAATCGGTATCGCGAACAAAAGCACCATCTTTCATGCAATCTGATTTTGCTTGAACCGCACTAAAATGTCCCACTATTTTTTCGTTGGTTTCTTTATCGGCGGCAGTGGGGTATTTATATCCGGCAATATTTCTGGCCATACGGACCCGGGTCGAGATAACCACCATATTTTCGTCACCATCCCCGGAAAGCCAGGAACTGGTTTGTTTGGCCATGTCATTTAATAAAGATGTCATTATTTGCTACCCTGCACCATATGCTCACCTTTTACGGTCATCAGTTTATCCCGTAAATCGGCGGCTCGTTCAAAATCTTCAGTTTCAATAGCCTTTTTAAGTTCTTTCTCTATTCTTTCTTCTTCTCTGATAGGAAGCATATCATTGGTCTCTGAAACCGGCAGTTTTCCTTTGTGCAGAGAAGAACCATGGATTTTTCTCATAATCGGTTCCAACCGGGAGCGAAAGGCGCGATAACATTCGCCGCATCCAAAACGACCCTGCTGAATAAAATCCTCAAAAGTCAGCAAACAATTGGGACAACTAAGATCTTCGATTGTTTTTTTGCCTTCAAAATGTTCCTGCTGAACCAGACCTGATAATATCTCTGAGAGTGGAAAAGGGACATTATCAAGAGGTGAATGGAAACCTTTTCTTGCGGCACAATCCTTACACAGGGATAGGATCGTTTTTTCATTATTAACTATCTGTGTCAAATGGACCGAAGCATCATGCTCATTGCAATCCTGACAAAGCATAATAATCCCTAACTTTCTGCTGTCTCAGTAAGACAGCCGTCGGCCAGCCTGATTGTCCTGTCACAACTTGCGGCCAAATCTTTATTATGCGTCGCGACCAAAATGGTTGTCGCGCGCTCCTTATTTAAATCGTTGAGCAGTCTATGCAGTCTTTCTCCAGTTTTTATATCCAGGTTCCCCGACGGTTCATCGGCGAGGACAATGCCCGGATCATTAACCAACGCCCTTGCCACCGCTACCCGTTGTTGTTCACCTCCGGATAACTGATTGGGGCGATGATTCTTTCTATCTGTTAAACCAACATCTTTCAAGAGAAGTTCCGACATATACTCAGCTTCGCTTTTGTCCTTGCCCAATATCAGGGCCGGAATCATCACATTTTCAAGGGCGGTAAAATCTTCAAGCAAATAATGGTGCTGAAAAACAAAACCGATCGTACGGTTTCGATATGCAGCAAGACTGCTTTCATCCTTGTCGGCCAATGGCTCATTATCTATTTCGACAGTTCCTTCGGTCGGGCGGTCAAGACCACCCAGAATATGCAGCAGGGTCGATTTGCCAACTCCCGATTCGCCGGTGATAGCAATCATAGCGCCCTTTGCAACGTCAAGATTAACCCCTTTTAATACTTCCAGCAAACCTTCCGATGTTTTAAAACTCCTGCCAACCTCGCGGGCCTGCAGAAACCGGTCGTTTCTAATTGCATCCAATTTGAAACCCTCATTAGAAGTCAAAACAATGTTTATATAACTATTTTCGCCAATTTTCTCAAATTATTTAGATAAGCTTATTGTTTTCATAGGTTTATTGTCGTAAAACCTCAATAACCGATTGTCCTGAAGCCCTTAACGCCGGATAAAGGGCGGCCAGAAAGCAGATGACAATGGTAAGCGAACCGGCAAAAAAGAAATCTATGACATGGACATCTATTGGCAAATAGCTGATAAAATACAGCTCTGCCGGCATCGAGACAATCTGGTATTGGTTTTGCAGCCAGGCGGCGCCGAGAGCGAGAAGCCATCCCAGAACAATCCCGACCGTTCCAATTATCAGGCCGTTATAAACAAATATCTTAGCTATCGAAAAACGGGTTGAACCGATCGTTTTTAGTGTTCCAATTTCGGTTCGTTTTTCCATCGCCATCATAACCAAAGTCGAGATTATTGAAAAGGCAGCCACCAATACAATCAAAATAAAACCGATAAATAAAATCTTTTTTTCAAACTCTATCCATGAAAAAAGATTCCGATGCAAAACGTTCCACGGAATCACATCGTAACCGCTGCCAAGTTTTTCTTGCAATCGCGGCGTTATCATATCAGCCAGAAAAATATCGGTCAATTTCAGATGAATCCCGGTCACTTCATCACCAAGTTTAAAAAGCTTTTGTGCCGAGCTAAGAGGTATATAGGCCATCTGGGCATCAAACTCGTACATCCCGGTTTCAAAAATGCCGGTGATATAATATTTGGCTACTCGCGGTCGGCTGGAACGACGCAGGTCTTCTCCGCGCAAAGAATACAAAACAATCGGATCTTCAAGAGTTACTCCCAAACGGTCGGCCAAAGTGATCCCAAGCAGAATTCCACCGGCTGCGGTCGAATCGTCCAGAGCTGAAATATCAAAGCTGTACTCACCAAGCAAAATATCATCAGCAATACTGGCGGTTTTTTTCTCGCTATCCAAATCAATTCCCCGAACAACAATTCCATCACCGGCCGATTCTGATGATACCGCTGCTTTGTAATAAATAAACGGTGATGAAGCTACCACCCCCTCGACCGTTTCAATATCAGCCATTACATCTTCATAATCGCTGATAGTCAGTTGTCCGTAAGGAAATATTGTGATGTGTGAGGTTGTCCCGAGAAGCCTGGTGCGTAATTCACGTTCAAAGCCATTGTGCATCGACATCACAAAACAGACCACAGCAACCCCAAGCATCACCCCAAAGATAGTTATCAGGGTCGAAACCGAAGTGAAAAACCGACCGGATCGAAGATACCGGCCGGCTATAAATCGTTCAT
>JAUVBC010000065.1 GCA_030591405.1 Candidatus Zixiibacteriota bacterium | reverse complement strand
GCTGGCAATGTTATCACTCGCACCTGGACCGCGACTGATGATTGCGGTAACAGTTCAACTTGCGATCAACTGCTGACGATAAATGATACGACTGATCCTGTTATCACCTGTCCTGCCGATATCACGGTTGAATGCGATGGCTCAATTGATCCATCGGCAACCGGTACAGCAACTGCGACTGATAATTGCGATCAAGATATTACAATTTCATATACAGATACTGAAACCGCTGGTGCCTGCGCTGATGCTAAAACTATTACCCGCACCTGGACCGCTACCGATGATGCCAGCAATAGCGCCAGTTGTGTTCAGACAATCACAGTTGTTGATACGACTGATCCGGTTATCACCTGTCCCGCTAATATCACAGTTGAATGTGATGGCTCGATTGATCCATCGTCAACCGGCTCAGCAACTGCCACTGATAACTGCGACGCCTCTGTTGCAATATCATATTCAGACGCGACTGCTGGCAATGTTATCACTCGTACCTGGATCGCGACTGATGATTGCGGTAACAGTTCAACTTGCGATCAACTGCTGACGATAAATGATACGATTGACCCGGTTATCACCTGTCCTGCCGATATCACGGTTGAATGCGATGGCTCAATTGATCCATCGGCAACCGGCTCGGCGACAGCCACTGATAATTGTGATGCTACTGTTACTATTACATATACAGATACTGAAACCGCTGGTGCCTGCGCAGATGCTAAAACTATTACCCGCACCTGGACCGCGACCGATGATGCCAGTAACAGCGCCAGTTGTGTTCAGACAATAACAGTTGTCGATACGACCGACCCTGTTATCACCTGTCCGGCTGATGTTACGGTCGAATGTGATGGCTCAACTGATCCATCGTCAACTGGTTCAGCGACTGCCACTGATAACTGCGACGCCACACTGACAATTACATATGCTGATGTTACCGCTGGCAATGTTATCACTCGCACCTGGACCGCGACTGATGATTGTGGTAACAGTGCCACCTGTGATCAATTATTAACGATAAATGATACGACCGATCCGGTTATCACCTGTCCTGCCGATATCACGGTTGAATGTGATGACTCTATTGATCCATCGGCAACCGGCTCGGCGACAGCCACTGATAATTGTGACGCGACTGTTACTATTACATATACAGATACTGAAACTGCTGGTGCCTGCGCTGATGCTAAAACTATTACCCGCACCTGGACAGCGACCGATGATGCCAGCAATAGCGCCAGTTGTGTTCAGACAATAACAGTTGTCGATACAACTGATCCGGTTATCACCTGTCCTGCTGATTTTGCGGTCGAATGCGACGGCTCAACTGATCCCTCAGCAACCGGTTCAGCGACTGGCACTGATAACTGCGACGCCTCTGTTGCAATATCATATTCAGACGCGACTGCTGGCAATGTTATCACTCGCACCTGGACCGCGACTGATGATTGCGGTAACAGTTCAACTTGCGATCAAATTATTACTTCTGTTGAAAATGTTGCGCCGACGGCAACCTGCCCCGGCAATATGGAAATGCTAGTCTGTGATTTATCCCCAATAACTATTCCTGGATTCAGCTGTAGCGATGCCGATGGCAATCTGGCCTCATGTGAGGTTGATAATGGCAATCTATCCGGTGGTGATGTTACCTTTACTCCAATTGCAGGAGTTAATACAATAACTCTGACGGCTACTGATGATTGCGGCGAAACTGCAACATGCGCAATGACTGTCACGATTACAGTAAATTCGCCGCCAAATACGCCAAATTGTCCTGCCAATGATGAAATATTTGTCTGCTCATTGACTGAAATTTGCCTGCAAGGTATCACCTGGAGTGATGTTGATAATAATTTGGTTTCAATTGTACCTTCGGTGGGAACGTTAAACTCTGGCACATTATGTTTCACTCCGGTCGAGGGAGTCAATACAATAACTATCACAGCTACCGATGAATGCGGTGAGACGGCCGAATGTACATTCAATATAACGGTCATAGTCAATTCTCCTCCTGTGGCTCATTGTCCTGGAGATATGACGATTTATTTATTCGAACTTGATGAAGTTTGTATTCCCGGATTTTATTGTGATGATGTTGACGATAACCTGGCTACCTGCAATGTCAATGTTGGGACCTTGATTGGCGATGAACTCTGCTTTACACCGGTTGAGGGAGATAACCAGATTATTATTTCGGCCACCGATGAATGTGGAGCTGGATCAAAGGGATCCTGTGAATGCATTATGAATATCAATGTGGTTTTAATCTCCAATTGCCCGAAATTAACTATTTCGACAGAATTGTTGGTTCTACAAGGTCATTATAAAGATGTCACCGTTACCATTGAAAATGCGACGTATGAAATAGGCGGGTTCGATTTGCTAATGGCTTACGATGCTTCAGCCATTTCATTTATGAGTGCAGAACCTGGAGAATTCCTAAATGATTGCAAATGGGAATACTTTACTTATCGAACCGGTGCGGAAGGTAATTGTGGAAGCGCTTGCCCATCAGGAATGCTTAGAGTCTTTGCACTCGCGGAAACCAATAATGGTCCTGGAATCAATCCTGCTTGTTATATAACACCCGATGCCGGTCAATATGATCTGTTCAATATGCGCTTCTTTGTTACTAATGATAGAACTTTTGAGTGTCAATTTGTTCCGATTAATTTCCATTGGGGTGACTGCGGAGACAATACTTTCTCAAGTGTCTCTGGAGATTCTCTCTTTGTCGATAGATTGATTTATGATTTCACCGGTAATCTGATCTGGGATGAAGATGATGATGATCAATTCCCTGAAGATGACAGAATTCCATTTATTGGGGCCCCGGATTTTTGTATTGATAATCCTATGCCTGATAAGCCAACAGCAATTCGTTGTATTGATTTCCAACATGGCGGAATTAATATTATCTGTGCCGATGAAATCGATGACCGCGGTGATTTGAACCTGAATGGTATTTCCAATGAGATTGCCGATGCGGTGGTCTTTACCAACTACTTTACGTACGGTTTGGATGCTTTTGTTGTTAATGCCGAAGGACAAATAGCCGCGTCTGATGCTAACGCCGATGGAATTTCATTATCTGTGGCTGATCTGGTCTATATTATCAGAGTTATCAATGGCGATGTTCTTCCCATAGATAAGATTGTTTCTTATGAATCAACGGTTGGTATTGGAAGCAAAGGCTCGGTTATTGTTACAGATGCCGAACTTGGCGGCGGTGCCTTTGTTTTCGAGGGAGATATCAAAGTTGATCTTACTGAAAATTCTTCGCATATGCAGATGAAATCGAACTTTGACGGCGAAAATACCAGAGTTGTTATCTACAGCTTTGATAAAGGTGCTGTTGTTACCGGAGAAAGTCTCCAGACCAATGGAAGATTGTTATCAGTTGAAGCCTCGGATTACTTTGGTAATTTGTATAAGGTTGGAGCATTACCTCAATCATTTAGTCTGACCAGCTATCCAAATCCATTTAATCCGTCGACTACTATCGAAATGATGTTGCCAGTTGCGTCTGATTGGAACGTTGATATATACAATGTCTCGGGTCAGAAGGTTGGAGCCTTTGGTGGTACAAGCGAAGCCGGATTGATTAAAGTTAACTGGGATGCCACCGGGCAGTCTTCAGGTATTTACTTTATCAAAGCAAGCGCAGGAGATTACAAAGCTACCAGAAAGGCAATTCTGCTGAAATAATTTCTATTCAAACGAACTATTATCCAAAGAGCCCCGCTAATAAGCGGGGCTCTTTGCTATTATTCGATTATTTCTACGGGAGGGGAAATACTTATCTAAAATTGTATCTCATTATTGGACGTGTTTCGGATCGTCTGGCAACTTCCTTGAAGCCGGCTTTTTTGAATGCCGAAGAAAGACCGGTCCAGACAAAAGCATCCGGCATAGAATCTTTACGCGGCTCGGTCGGGCACCCTTCAAGAATTTTCGCACCCTGGGTTTTGCAGTATTTTTTGGCCTCTTTAAGCAATCTGACCGAAAGCCCCCGATGACGATACTCTTTGGCTATATAAAAGCAGACAATCGACCAAACAGGCGAATCGTCGACTTTCCTTAATACCCGGGAACGCTCCAATGAGGTGTATTTTTCTCGTGGTGCCAGCGAGCACCAGGCGACCGGTTCATTTTTATCATAAGCAAGAATTCCTGGGACAGCGCCTGATTGGAATATATTTTTCATCGCTTTTTTATTGCCTGCTCCTTTTTGTCGATCATATTCTTTTCGTGTTAATCTCCACCACATACACCAGCAGCCACCACAGGCACCGCGCTGACCAAAAAGTTTTTCAAAATCATCCCAACGGTCTCTGGTAGCCGGATAAAATTTCAATCCCCTGATCGTATTTTTTGTTTTCATCATATAAGCCTGTAATATGCTTGATTCAATAATTATAAATAAAGCATGACTATTTTCAAATAAATAAAAAATCCCCAGAATTAAGTAATTCCATCAATAAATTCTCTAATTGACAAATATCTTTTAAAAAGATTTATTTTCCTATGGTTTATTTCTGGACTATTATTGCTTATCTGATGATTCTAATTGCGGTTGGAGCCTGGCGCAGCAAACGTGTCAAGACCCAGGATGATTTTATGGTGGCGGGCAGAAATCTTTCCGCCAAAGTTCTTGTTGGAACCTTGCTGGCAACATGGATCGGCTCCGGTTCCATTATTGCAGGCGCCGGATTGGCTTATGATAGCGGTTTTCCGGCCCTATGGTTCGATGTTGGTGTCTGGGCGGCAATAATAATTCTTTATCTGATAGCGGGAAGAGTCAGAAGATTCGCGCAATACACGGTTCCTGATATCCTTGAGGCACGCTATAATGCAACCGCAAGAATTCTCGGCACAATAGTGACAGTTATTGCCTATACCGCTATTGTCAGTTATCAGTTTCGAGCAGGGGGGATGGTTCTCAATCTGGTAACTGGAATATCGACCGATCAGGGAATAATTATTACCGCTCTGTTTGTTATTGGATACACTGTTCTGGCCGGAATGATTTCGGTCGCCTATACCGATGTTGTCAATGGCATCATTATGATAATTGGTCTGATAATAGCCTTACCATTCTTATTAAGTAACGCGGGGGGATGGGAAGGTGTTATTAGCCGTCTTCCTGAGACTCATTTCCAGCCGTTGGGGAATCTGTCATTGTTACAGGCCGCCGGATATGCGTTGCCGACAATGTTGTTATTGTTGGGTGAATCAGGGATGTATCAGCGGTTTTTTTCGGCCAAGGATGAGAACACTGCTCGCCGCTCGGTAATTGGCTGGATTATTGGAACTATTTTAATTGAGACGCTGATTGTAGTTTTGGCGGTAATCGGAAGTTCGTTGTTTACAGATATCGACTCTGAAATGGTTATTCTGCAATCGGTCAGATACGGCCTGCCTGTTTTTATAGGTTGTATAACACTGGCGGCGATTGTGGCGGTCATTGTTTCCACGGCTGATTCATTTCTGCTGGTACCTTCAACAAATCTGATTCGTGATATCTATCAGCGATTTATTAACCCCGATGCTTCTCAAAAACAGATCATTCTATATTCCAGAATTGTTGTTGTTGGCCTAGGTATTATCGCCTTCGTCCAAGTCAGATTTTTTGAGAAGATTCTGGAGATGGCGATCTATGCCTACACCATTTATGGTGTCGGTATCACTCCAGCTGTGATGGGCGCTTTCTTCTGGAAAAGAGCCACTGCCGCCGGTGCTGTAGCGGCTATTAGTTCAGCGGTGATAATTACTATACTTTGGGAATCACTGGGGCAGCCGTTTGAGATTCCGACTGTTTATCCGGCATTGACAATGTCATTATTATTATTGATAGGAGTCAGTTTACTGACACCGAAACCTCCTGAAGAGAAATGGAAGCAGTTTTCTTAGGGATAGTCAAATTCATCCGGACATATTGGATCCGGTCCTCCCTTATATTTAAAATTAATCAAATATATTGCATCCAAAATATTAATCCCGCCGTCGCTGTTAACATCTGCCGATTCAAAATAATCAGGAGCGGGACCTTCTTTATATTTGAAATTAATTATATATATTACGTCCAGTATATCTATGTGATCGCTATTATCAACATCGCCACACATAAAAGTAATGGAAGTTTGGATTAAAATATCCGAATGAGGACTCATATCACCTGAGCCGTTTTCGGCGATAATCAAATAATGATATGTACTGGTTCCATCGACGGTGTTATCAATAAACGGGCCGGAAGTAACCCCGGGATTTGACAATGACCCGGAGGGGTCGTCAATGCGGAAAAATGAACCGTTGGATGAGGCGTCCCGCCTGTATATATGATAAGTCAAACCGAATACCGATGTCCAGTTGATTTCAACAGAAGTACCGCTGAGACCTTTACCGGTTAGGCCGTCAGGTTTTTCTGGTAGAGTTGACGAAAATAGGATAATGTCTTCCTGCTGAAAACCACTAATATCAATCGTCCCGGATAAATTATAAATTTCGCCATTAATAATATTATAAAAATGATAATTAAATTGATCGCCAACTGAAGCCGTTAAATAATTCGGTAAGAAATCATACCAGTTGCCACTGTCATATCCTACGCCAACGCAACTTTCTATCTTAATCTCTTCATCGCTGTTTTCCAGATAGCCCAAAATGATAATATCCCCATTAGCCGGGGTGGAGGCATCAGAATTGGCGACATTACCAAAAATATCGCCTTGAGCGAATATATTTTTCGTTGGCGAAATAATCGCTAACATTATAAAAAGGCAACCGCAAGATCTAATAAATTTACCAAAATACATATAACTTACATCGGTCAGTAATATAGTTAGACTTAGTAATCATTACACTCAGGGATTTTATCCTGAGTGTTAATTTTAATAGATATATACGGAACTGTCAAGGAACCTATTGCAGTTTTAGAAGAAAACGGAATTAATGTCTCTAATCGACTACTCTTCGATTTTGTCTTTTATTTTACCTTTGGCGCGAAGTTCTTTTTCTTTAGACGCTGCCACATCCATATTTATTTTCATCGTATTTTCGCCAAAAATCGCAAAACGGAGCCAGTCAAGACCGAATTTCATCAAAGTGACATCATCTTCTTTGAGTTTAGCCTTGGTTTCGTCGTCAACTTCGATTTTATTAAAGAAACTGCTACCAAATATGAATTTTCTGAAAGTATCAAGATTATAGCAGGCCATAAAGAACATTTCAATCTTTTCTGGAGCCAGATTACCGCCCTTTAAAAAGAAATCATGAAGCGTAAATTCCTTGAAATATTCACCCATCTCGTTGTATTCGTTGATTCCCTGATCTTTAAGCCAGCCGGATACAGAAATCTCACGATTCTCATTAAAACCTTGACAGACATCCTCTTTCAAAAGGAAAAAGAACTCTTCTTCTTTGCCATTAACTATATCGGCTTCTTTGGGTGATGCCATGCCAAGCGGGTACATACGACAGGCCCAGGGTCTATCTTCATAGACTCCGCAACCTTTTTCGGAAACAAATGGACAGCTTTTCTTTTCGTTGTCTTCCATCTTTAGCATCACAACCGGGTATTTGAGATTTTGATCAAATGGAGAAATAGTGTATTTTGATAAGACCTCTTCAGTGGTAACGCCAAGATTTGTTCGCAGTCGCAATATATCATATGGGGTAAGGAAGATGTTGACATCGCCGCAGCAATCATTGAAGCAGGATACTCCCGGATGACATTTGAAACAGAACTTGCTGTTTTCGGATAAACGCGGGTATTCTTCTAAAATTGTTTTTTTCAGCTTCTCTATTTCTTTCATGGGAACTCCTGTGTCAGATAATTATTCTTCAACAATTCCAGTTTTTAAGGCATCTGGTGACCAAACCGGCAACGGTCCCGATTCGTCAGTTTTTGGATTGTATCGGTGACGATAAGAGGCTGTTTGATCGTATTGACTTTTCATCCAATCCCATCCTTTGACATAGTATGGGCAGTCATTATTAAAGCAGACATACTGCACTTCAAATCCCCATGAGGATTCGGGATTGGGCAGCCACTTTGTCATCTTTTGCTCGCAGTGCGGGCATTTGTATTCTTCGTTACTCATATGATGACCTATATAACGCTTTCTGTTACCGTTTTGTTTCCTTCTTTTCAAACTAAAGTCCCCCGAATCTTATAAAATCCGGAGGACTTTTTATTTACAACAGATAATCAGAAATGATTAGTAAACGCGGTGCATATCGCGTTTGATCATTTCCCATTCACCTGTCTTAGGATCCCACTTACAGTTTGCAAAGATTTCCCAATCAGCTTTCATGTTTGGGCAATCGGCGCGGAAATAGTATCCCGGCCAACGGGTTTCTTCGCGGAACAGGATGGTTCTGATATGAGATTCAGCCTGCCATGTTCTATGAACATTTTCCCAGCAGCGCATCAGCTCATGCAGATCCTCAGCGGCCAATTTCTCGGAGTCTTCCTTGAGGAAGTCGAGAAGTTCCAGACCTTTTTCAAGCAGATGTTTGTTGGTAGTGAAGTTGGTACTAACGCCACCAGCATATTCATCCATAATCTTTTGCAAACGGAACATGTACATCTTAGGTCTGATGTAGTTTGGGTTTGTATGGGTATCGGTCGTTGCTCCTTTGTTCTCTTCGAAAACGTCGAGAGGAAGGAGAATGCGTTTCTTTATCTCTTCAAGTTCGGCATCATCAAAGGTCGGCTCGCCGGCATGATCGACCGCATAGGAGATAGCTCCTTTGGCGGCGATACGGCCTTCGGCATGTGAACCGGAGGAGAACTTATGACTGGAGGCACCAGAGGCGTCACCAGCAGCAAACATACCTTCGACGGTGGTCATGTTAGGATAACCCCAGAAATAATCTTTATGGGCGATATCTTCAGGACCACTGACCCAGGCACCGGAAGCGCCAGAGTGGGAACCGATAAAATAAGGTTCGCAAGCAGCGATTTCTGATGGTTTTTCTTCCGGAGCGGTATTTGTGGCCGCCCAGAGGATTGCCTGTGAGATTGTCATATCGAGGAAGTCTTCCCAAGCCTCGGCTTCGAGTTCTTTGAGTTTTTTCTTCTTGGTTTTTTCATCTGGAGATGCGTCGGCAATCTTGGCGATCGCTTCTTCAGTTTTCATGAAAATCGGGCCCTTACCAGCCGTGACGTCAAGCATCATCAGCCAGTTGCGAAGGTTTGCCGGAACCGGTTTAATCATACCATATGGTTTCCAGTTATCAAGTTCGGGGCGATTGGTTTCCATGTAGTTTTCACCCAGGCAGTTGGTGGCACGGGATTTAAACAGCAAGAACCAGGCTCCAACCGGACCATAAGCATCTTTAAAGCGGACAGGAATAAATCTGACTTCCTGACAAGTCATTTCAGCGCCGGCCTTCAATGTGAAGTATGTGGAGGAACCGGAGTTGAATGGCGGATACCAGGAGCGACCAAGACCTTCACCCGTGCTGCGTGGTTTGAATACGTGAACCGCACCACCCATTGAGCAGAG
>JAUVBC010000162.1 GCA_030591405.1 Candidatus Zixiibacteriota bacterium | reverse complement strand
CAATTATAAGTTGTTTTAATATAAAAGTTTGGTATATTATTTAAGTCAAACTTAATTTTTAATTTTAATGAAGCCAAAAGTTTTATTGGAAAAATTGAATATATTTTTTATACTATACAACTCTGGTAAGGGCGTCATTAGTATTGAATGCCCTGCTGGCAACATTTTCGAGTAAGATACTTATTTGATCTTCTCGACTGGGAGAGTACACTTTTGATTTGTTTCTGGAGGCATGATGTTGAAAAGCGTTTTAATGTACACGAAGCCAAAGAATGGTCAATGCGATGAGGTTAAAGAATTTCTTTTGGAGCAGGAAGTAAAACTGCAGGTAAGAGATATTGAAGCCAATCCTTTGGGGCGATATGAAATTTCGCAGTTGCTCAAGAATTTTGATTTGAAACATTTCCTTGATACTGAATCAAAAATTTATAAAAGGAATAAGATTGATAAATCAATGCCGGAGCGAAATGAGATTATAGACATGATGGTCGAAAACAACGATCTTTTGCGTGTCCCTATTCTTATTTCTGGCCGTCTGATGACAATTGGCTGTAATCGGGAAAAAATTACCGAAATGCTCCAAATTAGAAATAATGGATCAAGATCGAATCATGAGGAGAGACCACGGCCGGCAAAAATTAATCACAGAATAAGAAAATAAATACTTCACCTGACTATAAATACCGGAAATATTATTCAATATAGGGAAAATTGATATGGATATTGAAAGAGAAGTCCTCGAAGTTGATATCCTTGTTGTTGGGGCCGGTCCGGCCGGACTTTCTTTTGGCTACCATCTGGCTAATTTGATAAAAAAATCCGAAGGCAGAGTTTCGATGCCTGAGATCATTATTGCCGACAAAGGTTCCTACCCTGGCGCACATTCATTGTCAGGGGCAGTTTTAAATCCACGAGCTCTTTTGGAGCTGATGCCGGACTATCTTGAAAAAGATATTCCTTTTGAAAAAAAGGTGCATACTGACTCCATGTTGTACCTGACCGAACAATCAAAATTTAAGCTTCCTTTTTTGCCGGAATCATTAAGAAATGATGGCAACTATATTATCTCGCTAAATAAATTCTCAGCATGGATGGCCGAGCAGGTTGAAGCAATGGAAGTAAATATCTTCCCGGAAACGGGAGCCTATGAACTTATGGTTGAAAACGGCCGCGTAACTGGAGTGCAAACTGTTGATCTCGGTTTGGATAAGGAAGGAAATCCGCGCTCGAACTTTGAGCCCGGTTCGTTTATAAAAGCCAAAGTCATTGTCCTGGCCGAAGGGGTGCATGGTTCATTGACCAAACAGGCATACTCGAAATTAAATATTGGTGCCGGTAAGTTACCCCAGTCATATCTTACCGGGGTCAAAGAGGTCTGGGAAATTCCTGAGGGACGACTTGATGATGGTGAGATAATCCATACCTTTGGATGGCCATTACCTCTCGAAGAATATGGTGGCGGCTTTGTCTATGATATGGGCGGCAACATGGCAGCGGTAGGATTTGCGGTTGGTCTCAATAGCCCCAATCCGACCAACGACCCTCATTTTTTAATGCAGAAATTTAAAACGCATCCGGAGATTCGGCGAATATTCGAAGGTGGTCAAATGCTTCACTATGGCGCCAAGACAATTCCGGAAGGTGGTTATTATGCCATGCCAAAGTTGTACCATGATGGTCTTTTGCTTACTGGAGATTCAGCCGGATTTTTAAATTCGCAAAAACTAAAAGGAATCCATCTGGCGATGAAATCTGGTATGCTTGCGGCGGAAACGGTTTTTGAGGCGCTTGAAAAAGATGATTACAGTTCCGAGACGCTGAAAGGTATGGAAAAGCGATTTGAAAATTCCTGGGCCAAAGAAGAATTATACAAGGTACGAAATTTCCATGCCGGTTTTGAGGATGGTTTGATTATGGGACTGGCTCATTCCGGTCTTCAGATGATTACCGGTGGCAGTGGTATTTTTAATCGCCGTAAAAGCCATCCTGATTATAAGCATATGATGCAGATTGATGATTATGTTGCTCGTAAAGGCAATGAAGCTGTTGAGAAAAATATCAAATATGACAACAAATATACTTTTGATAAGCTGACCGACGTTTTCAGGTCCGGCACCAAACATGAAGAAGAACAGCCGTCGCATCTGGTGATAGCCGATTTTGACATATGTAACACCAAATGTACCGAAGAGTATGGCAACCCCTGTCAGTATTTTTGCCCGGCTCAGGTTTATGAGATGGTGGAAGATGAAAATAAGCCTGGGCACAAAAAACTAATGCTAACGCCTTCAAATTGTGTCCACTGCAAAACCTGTGATATTGCCGACCCCTATCAGATCATCACCTGGGTTACTCCCGAAGGTGGCGGCGGACCAAATTATACAAATATGTAATTAGCTATTTTACTGTTAAGCCGCCTTCCAAAGGCGGTTTTTTTTATTTTAAATTGACCCATTTGGGACAAAAAAGTGTTTCTGTACCGAGATGTTCAAAAAAAGGGCAGGGAATTTTTTTGTGGATACTATTTATCTTGTTGTCGACCAAAGAGTTATCTCGCTGTTTGTTTTTGGTACGTTTTTTGATATTACTTTTAATGAAATAAGAAAATTAAGTTTAAATTTGAAGGAGGTTTTCGTGTTACAAAAACTATTTGTTACAATCCTGGCGCTTGGTCTGATCGCTTTGGTTGGCGGATGCAGCAATGATTCGACCTCGGGCGATGTCGCTGACATTTCCGAGGAGTTTGGCGGATTCAAACCGATCGATGAAGAACCAGCTTTTGGTTCTGCCGTTATTGCATCAGAGATGACCGATGATGTTGAATTTGATGATCCGATGCTTTTGACAGCGGAAGTTGAAGCGGTTATAACCAACGAAACGGCTGATATCTATGCTCTTCGTATTGTATGGGGACAGTTGAGATTTGATTCCACTATCACCGAGGTTACCGATTGGTCCGGTTCTCTTTCTGTTTCAAGAGGGGCCGAGGTCCTTCGCCGATTAATTAAATTTGAAGATGGACAGGATTATATTCTTGACCGGACAGATCGCAAATTGATCGAGTGGACCTCACTCACCACAGTGCATCATGATGGTATTTTTGTTAATATCATTATCCCCAAACTCGATGATACAATCGTAGCTACTCCCGAAACGATAACTTTTTCCACTGCTCCGTTTGAAATCAGTTTTGACATAGCAGACCTTGCCGCGATGGACACTATTTATTATCTCGATGATTCCAGCGCTGTTGCCTTTCAAGCTTTCAAGGTTGAACGAGTCGGTTGTCCTAAGGGATTTCTGGCCGGGCGCTGGGGAAAAGATGAAGCTGGTGTCAATATTTTCTATGGAAAATGGATGAGTCAGCATAATATTCTACAGGGACATTTGAGTGGTTCCTGGGCAAATAATGAGTTTTTTGGCAAGTATATTGACAGAAGCGGACAGTTTGAAGGCCTCATCAAAGGCAAATATCACACTGGCAATTCATTATCTCCCAAGCACCGACATGCCGGATGGTTCCGGGGATATTATTATAATGCCGACGGTAATATCCTTGGAGTGCTAAAGGGACATTATCATGAGAATCCAAGGGAAACCGGAATGGGCAATTTCTTTGGACGCTGGAAAAATTATTGCGGACAAATACCTGAAGTAGATGACGGCATGAACGATTAAAAAAAAGTATTAGATATACAATAAAAACCGGCCAAAAATTTCGTGGCCGGTTTTCTTTTGCCTGTTTTAAGCCATTGAAGTTTTTCTTCAATGGCCTTGTAACACTATTAATTTTATGGCCCTGCCTGGGATCCGGCGATGTTTTCAAAGTGGAATTCCTAAAAGAGCAATCAAAAAGGATTTTCCCATCAGCCTAATTAAAAAGCTGACTCGTCTTTAACCGCCCCACAGAAAGTATCAAAACTACTCGATCACAAGCCCCCCCGTTATCAGACCGCGATTTCTGCCGGAACCGAGTCGGTCTGGTTTTAAAAAGACTAACTTTACAATCAGCCGTTACCGGGCCTCGCCAACGATCCCAAAGCAGGGTTTGGACATCCCTCCACTTATAAGGGGATTTTTATCTGTTTTATATTTGTTCTCATACGCGGAATATCGCACTACTGACTGACAACTATTGTCAGTGGAAATTGAGAAAATTGAAAAAATGCTTAAATATTTTTGAAATGCAGATTTTCTGATTAATAATTTTTAATCGGCTTCATATATATGCTTAGTTTTGGGGTGTTAATACAGTAACAATTTTGTTATTCTATGCGTATATTGGGGTTAGAGGAGAGTAAACAACAGATGCTAATAAAAGTTACGGTGGTACAAAGTCAGTTGGGGCAGGAGTTGACGCTTGAGCAGAAGCTCCATATTTTCAAGCAGCGGCCAGATTTTGTCTGTCTGCCAGAATACTGTATGGTAAACGAATCCGACACTGATTTCAGCCGTGCCGCTTTAACAATAAAAGACAATCTGGAATACCTTAGAAATCTCTCGGTCGAATTTGGAACCTGTCTTGTCGCCGGATCAGTTGTTGAAGGGGCCGATGATTCACTTTATAACAGCTCCTATATTTATGACCGGGGTAATATAGTTGGCCGTTACCGGAAACTAAATCCGATCGATGGCGAACTTGATCGGGGAATTTTACCGGGCGATCAAATATTCACTGACACCGTTGATGATGTTAAAATAGCAGTTTTAATATGCTCCGATGCCTTAAATCCGAATCTGTTCAGAATGCTTTTTGAACAAGAGGTTGATATTATATTTATCCCAACCAGTTCACCTTACCGACCGGCCGAATCAAAATCTGAGAAATTTAAACGCGATAATAATATATTTCTGTCAGCGGCACAAAATTCCAGCGCTTATATTATCAAGACCTGTGGGATCGGTTCTTTGTTTAATAGGCCATTGCAGGGGAGATCACTCATTGTTTCGCCCTGGGAGATAATCAAACGGGTGCCGACTTATGCCGAAGATGAGCCGACGATATTGACTGCAATCCTTGACATTGATGAAATTCGTGAGTTTCGAAACAAAAGAAAGGTGCTGAGCCGCCAACAGATATAATATTATTTATATGGCAACAAAAAAAACGCCCCGTATGGGACGTTTTTTTTATTCAATTTTATTAAAATTTACTAATTGCGATAAAATTCGTCGAGGTAGCTGACAATTTCGGCATTGTTGATCAGATCGTTATACCATTGACGGTACATATCTTGTTGTTTTTTCTGGAGCGTGACCATCTTTAACGAATCCTGAGTCTGGTTAAACTCCACAAGATCAGCCGATACTTTCTCCATCAATTTCAAAATCACGATACCGTTTTTGTAAGCAATAGGTCCCGATGTCTGATTGACTTTTGTCAATGCAAATCCGGCTCCGGTAACCTCGGCGTGACGTCCAACATTTGGCACCACTGAATTACGATTTATCAGCTCAGTTGCTTCATAAGAGAATCCAAATTTGGCGGTAGCCTGGTTGAATGTAGAACCGTTCTGAATTGCCTCATAAATAGTGGTCGCTGTATCAAGTGCCATCTGCTTGGTTTTCTCTCTTTTGACATCGCTTATGATATTCATCCTGACTTCATCCAACGTTGAATAACCTGCCGGTAACCGCTCAGATACTCTGGCAACAACAATAAAAGTATTCAATTCAAAAGCTTCGGAGATT
>JAUVBC010000045.1 GCA_030591405.1 Candidatus Zixiibacteriota bacterium | reverse complement strand
TGCCTATCAAAGAGGAAATATAACCGAGATAAATACCCCGCCGGGAGAACAGGTTGATTCGTTGTACTCCGGTAATCTGGTCGAGATTTGTCCGGTTGGTGCTTTGACCAACAGTGACTGGCGCTACAAGATCAGAGTCTGGAATACGCAGACGGTTGATTCGGTTTGTTCGTATTGCGCCGATGGATGCAATCTGACCTTATGGAAAGATAAACAAAAAATATATCGGGCGACTTCGAGACGGAACGATAATATCGACGAGGGCTGGATCTGTGATGTCGGCCGTTACGGTTATCAGGTTCCAATGACTGAGGATCGGTTGACCACTCCTCTTATAAAAAAGGGTGATAGTCAGGTCCCGGCAACATGGGAAGAAGCCTTAGGATTAATAGCCGAGAAGTTTAAAAAAATTAAAGACGAGCGCGGCGGAGTTTGCATTGGTGGTCTGATTTCACCCAATCTGGATTCATTGTCCTTACATACATTTTCTAAATTTTTCAGGAAGGTTCTCAATTCCAACAATGTTGATTTTAGAGCCGGATATAAAATGCTACCTGAAAACCCGGATGACCTTTACTCGAAGCTGACCTCGTTGCCTTTTAAAATAGCCGATGTTGAAAAATCTGATCTGATATTGGTTCTTGATTCCAATTTGACCAAGGAACATCCAATTGTAAACTTGCGGGTTCGCAAAGCTGTCACGCAGAAAAATGCTTCGTTGTTTGCTCTTAATCCGATTACAACCCAAACCGGCAGTTTAGCCACTGATGAGATGGTTTACAATATTGGTACTTTACATGCGCTGCTAAATGGTCTCTGTGTCAGTCTGATCGATCAAAACCTGACTCAGTATGAAAATGCAAGGGATTTAAAAAACAAGTTATCTCCCAATACCATCGAAAAGGCATCCAATATTTCCGGAATTGAAGTTGCAAGAATAAATTCATTGGCCAAAGTGATTGCTGAGGCTAAAAACATTTCTCTAATCGCCGGTGAGTTGTTGACCGGTGCGATTAATCGCGAAGAGTTGGCTGGTGCAATAATTAATTTATGTTTGCTGGCCGGAATTCTTGATAAGGGTCAGCTCGGCGTTTTGTCACAGGCAGCCAATAGCAAAGGGGCCGAAAAACTAGCGGTGATGCCGCACCTGTCTGAAAGATCGATTCTCAAATTGAAGCAGATTTGGGACAAATATCCTGATAACGAAGGACTCGCTCTCGACCAGATGATTCGCTCATCGATTAAAGAAGAGCTTGATTCGATGTTTATAATAGGCAGCAATCTAATGCTTGAATATCCTGATGGTGCAGTTGTTAAGGAAGGGCTCGAAAAACTCGATTTTCTGGTTGTTGCCGATATTTGTGAAAACGAAACGACGCAGTTGGCCGATGTTGTTCTACCGCTGTCGACCTGGGTTGAATACGATAGCAGCTTTGTTAATCTTGAAGGTGTCGAACAAAATTTTAATGCCGCTATAAAACCGGTTGGTTTTTCATTACCGGCATATCAAATAATAAATAGAATTGCTCAGGGATTCAAAACGCCATTATTTGAAACGATTGATGAACTTATTCCTGAAATAAAAACGTTGCTTCAACCTGACGAAAACCAAAATAGTTTTGAAACCTGCGCGATTGAATATATTGAAGAAAAACAAAACCCCGAATTTGAGATTCCTTTGTTAATTACTAATGAACTGCATCATTTTGGATATTTTACAGAGAAATCGAATTCGTTGTCAAATTTCTGTTCGGAAGCGTTTTTGGAAATTTCGCCAGGTTTGGCTGAAAAACTTGATGTTAAAAATGGTTCGATTATTCGTGTGGAATCTGAAGTCGGTAAGATTAATTTGCCGGTAAAAATATCTGAGTATATCGATAATGATGTAGTCAGGGCGTATCGTAATTTTTCGGCCAGTCCGGTAAATATTCTTCAGATGCGCAAAAGGAACGTCGATAGAGTGAAACTTACAGTAGTTGAGGGAACGTGAGCACGGTCGCTTTTTTAATAGCTTCGGCTGTCAAAGTTACCGTGATAGTTACGGTTGTCCTGATGGGTGTGGCCTGGGCCACCTGGCTTGAGCGCAAGCTGCTAGGCCGTTTCCAGCACCGTATCGGACCGAATATGGCCGGACCTTATGGTTTGCTGCAGCCGATTGCTGATGCGGTCAAGCTTATTTTTAAAGAAGATATTGTGCCTGATAAGGCGGAGAAGGTGACGTACGCATTGGCCCCGATTATTTCATTTATACCGGCTTTATTATCATTTGCAGTTGTTCCGGTTAGTGATACATTGACAATCTTTGATCAACGGATCGATATGGTCATATCAGATTTAAATATTGGAATCCTGTTCGTTTTTGCGGTCACCTCGCTGGGTGTATATGGTATTGTTCTGGCAGGATGGTCAGCCGGTTCCAAATATTCGCTATTGGGTGGAATTCGTTCATCGGCACAAATGATCTCTTATGAGGTCGCTTATGGTCTGTCTATTATAGGTGTAATCCTATTGGCCAATACCCTTTCGATGGTTGAACTGGTTGAACAGCAGGATAGTTTATTCAATTGGTTTATTTTCAGACAGCCGCTCGGTTTTGTTCTTTTTGTAGTTTGCGCTGTCGCCGAAACAAATCGCTCGCCGTTTGATTTACCCGAAGCCGAATCGGAACTGGTGGCCGGATATTTGACCGAATATTCATCGACGCGCTACTCACTGTTTTTTATGGCCGAGTATGCCAATATGATCGCAGTATCAGCGGTAGCGACAACTATCTTTTTGGGTGGATGGCAGGGACCGATTCTGCCGCCGTTTGTGTGGTTTGCTATTAAAGTATTTTTCTTTATGTGTTTTTATATTTGGATTCGTGCCACTTTGCCACGATTGCGGTATGATATGTTAATGAATTTTGGATGGAAAGTTCTGTTCCCATTGGCATTGGCCAACGTAATGGTAACGGCATTTTTGCAAAGGTTGTAGTTGGAAATTATGTTTGATTTTGTAAAAACAGTCTTAATCGCTTTTCCTAAAGGCTTTTATACAACCTTTAAACATCTCTTTAAAAAACCGGTTACATTTCAGTATCCGAAAGAGAAGATGCCGATGGCACCCCGTTATCGCGGTCTTCATTATCTTGAAAACTATGAAGATGGTAGTGAACGATGTGTCTGCTGCGGTCTTTGTGCTGCTGCCTGCCCGGCTGATGCTATCTATATGGAACCGGCTGAGAATGAAAAAGGTGAACGGTATTCCGAAGTTTATGAGATAAACCTTCTTCGCTGTATCTATTGCGGATTTTGCGAGGAAGCTTGTCCTGAGGAAGCTATTTTTCTTGGACATGAATATGAATTTTCCAATGACAGTCGTGATTCGTTTATTTATACTAAGGATCAGATGTTGGCAAATCGACCGACCAAAGAGAAACCGTTCAAAAAGATTATCCGAAAGGTACGGAGGATTTTTTAAGTAATGTTACTGGATACGGTCATATTTTATATCTGCGCAATTTTTGCTGTCGGCGGTGCGGTGATGATGATTCTTCAGCGTAATCCGGTCGCCTCGGTGATGTTTATGATTGTCTCCCTGATTGCCCAGGCGGTTTTGTATGTTCAATTAAGCGCGCTGTTTGTCGGCGCCTTATTGATAATCGTTTATGCCGGAGCGATTCTGGTTTTGTTCCTTTTTGTTATAATGCTTTTGAACCTGCGAGGGGAGAGATTTGAAGAGGAAAGACCAAAACTCGGACTAACAACAAAATATGGACTGGCAATTATCTTCTTTTTTGAAATAGTAATAATTATCAAACAAACTGTTTTCACCGGTAGTATTTCTCAATCGCCGATAACCGTTGCTTCTGATTTTGGCAATGTCAAACCGGTCGCGGAATTATTATTTACCAAGTATCTGTTTCCCTTTGAGCTGACCTCGATTCTTCTTCTGGTGGCGATAGTTGGTGCTGTATTAATGGCCAAAAAAGAAAATAATGATAAGGGAGAGCAGATTTGATAGTTCCTATTGAACATTATCTGATACTAAGCGCCCTTTTATTTGCCATTGGTGCTGGTGGTGTGATTATATCCCGCAACCTGATAATTATTTTTATGTCGATAGAATTGATGCTTAATGCCGCCAATCTTTCAATTATTGCCTTTTCATTGATGCATAATCTGATGGATGGTCATGTGCTGGTCTTTATTGTTATGACAGTAGCGGCGGCGGAAGCAGCGGTCGGATTGGCCATAATTATTATGGTCTATAGAAAACGTGATACAATTAATGCAGATAAATTTAACCTGATGAAGCGGTAATCGAACTGATGGAATACTCATTATACCTCATACCTTTGTTTCCGCTGGTTGGCTTTTTAATCAACGGTCTCTTTATTGGCAAGTTGAACAAAAAGTTTGTTTCGTTTATCGCCTGCGGTGCCGTTGGATTATCATTCTTTTACAGTGCCCATCTGTTTTTTGAGTTGTTATCATTGCCAGCTGAGGCGAGAGCTATTGAAGAGATTCTATTTGTCTGGATTCCATCGGGACAGTTTAATGTTAACATTGGTTTTCTTCTTGACCCGCTCTCAATAATAATGGTAATGGTGGTAACCGGTGTCAGTTTCCTGATACATATTTATTCAATCGGGTATATGCACGATGATCCCGGATTTTCAAGATATTTCACATACCTGAATCTGTTTGTTTTTTCGATGTTGATTCTGGTTCTGGCAAACAATTATCTTCTGATGTTTGTCGGTTGGGAAGGGGTTGGCCTTTGCAGTTATCTTTTGATCGGGTTCTGGTTCGAAAAGAAATCTGCATCCGATGCCGGCAAGAAAGCATTTATAGTCAATCGCATTGGTGATTTTGGATTCTTATTGGGGCTATTTATTATTTTCTGGCAGGTCGGTTCGCTCGACTTCGCGACTGTTTTTGAAAAAGCCCCGGCGATGTTTGCTGTCGGAGGAACTCTTATTACGGCGGCTACATTATTACTGTTCCTCGGTGCTACCGGTAAATCGGCTCAGATACCGCTGTTTGTCTGGCTTCCCGATGCGATGGAGGGCCCGACTCCGGTTTCGGCTTTGATACATGCGGCAACAATGGTAACTGCCGGTGTTTATATGATTGCACGATCAAATGTTTTATATATGATGGCACCGACAACTCTGGCGGTAGTAGCTATCGTTGGGATGGCTACCGCCTTTTTTGCAGGAACTATTGCTCTTGCCCAAAATGATATTAAGAGAGTTCTCGCTTATTCGACTGTAAGTCAGCTTGGATATATGTTTGTTGCTTGCGGTGTGGCTGCTTTTGGCGCCGGTATTTTTCATCTGATGACCCATTCATTTTTCAAAGCTTTGTTATTCCTTGGTTCCGGCTCGGTGATTCATGCCATGGCCGGACAGCAGGATATGCGCTATATGGGCGGGCTAAAAAAGCATTTGCCTGCAACCTATTGGACATTTATGGTCGGTACTTTGGCTATCGCTGGGATTCCGCTGTTTTCCGGTTTCTTCTCTAAAGATGAGATTCTCTGGAAAGCTTTTTCATCGCAATATGGTTCGACCTGGTTATGGGTTTTTGGCGTTGCCGCGGCAGCGATGACCGCTTTCTATATGTTCCGTTTGGTTTATTTGACCTTTTATGGCGAAGGAAGAATGGATTCACATGCCAAAGAGCATCTGCACGAGTCGCCAAAGGTGATGACTATTCCACTGATGCTTCTGGCGGTACTGTCTATTGTTGGTGGTTATGTAGGTATCCCGCATGTTTTGGGTGGAATAAACTATTTTGAAAATTTCCTTGAACCTGTCCTTCATGCCGGACAGAATCTTCCGGTTGCCACGCATGTCTTGACATCAGGGTCGTATAGTACGGGGACAGAATTATTATTGATGGCCAGTTCGGTTATATTAGTGTTGCTATCGATTATTCTTGCCTGGTATCTCTATCGCAAGAATACTGATTTAAGCGGTAAACTCAGAACAAGTATGTCGGGTCTGCATAAATTATTGCTTGGAAAATATTTTGTTGACGAATTGTATGGTGCTGTTATTATCAGACCGATTGTTAACGGCTCATTGTTCTTATGGAAAATAGTAGATGTTTTTCTAATAGACGGACTGATAAACGGTTTGGCAGTTGTAATTGGAGATATATCGACCGGGCTGAGAACGGTTCAGACCGGCCGACTAAGAACTTATGCGACCATATTTTTGGCCGGCGTAGTTGTTTTATTACTTTTTGTTTTATTGAGATGATATGGAAGATAGAATTCTGACATTAGTTACATTTTTCCCGCTGATCGGCGCAGTGCTTTTGCTGTTTGTCCCAAAAGAGCGTGACGATTCGGTGAAGTCGATTGCATTGATTATCGCTTTTATAACTTTTCTGTTCTCGCTGATGATGTATTCGATGTTTGACCCGGTTGCCAATGGGATGCAATTCGAGGTTAATATTCCCTGGATTTCCACCTTTGGCATTTCGTATCATTTGGGAATAGATGGCATCTCGCTGCTGCTTATTATGCTGACAACTATCCTGTCGGTCATCATTATGATCTCGTCCTGGAATTCAATCAAAACCGGTGTGAAAGGATATTTCATCTCAATGCTGATGCTTGAGACCGGTATGCTTGGTGTTTTTGTTTCGCTCGACCTTTTCTTATTCTACGTCTTCTGGGAAGCGATGCTGATTCCGATGTATTTTATAATCGGTGTCTGGGGTGGACCAAGAAAAATATATGCCGCGATCAAATTTGTTCTTTTTACGATGTTCGGCTCTCTGTTGATGCTGGTCGCTCTTCTGTATCTGATGTTTATGTATCATAGTTTTGCAGGTGAGTACAGCTTTAGTATTCTCGACTTATATAAGATGCCGATTCCGCTCGGCGCTCAGACATATATATTCCTGGCCTTTGCACTGACTTTTGCAATTAAAGTGCCGATTTGGCCGTTCCACACCTGGCTCCCTGATGCTCATGTCGAGGCCCCGACCGCCGGTTCGGTGATTTTGGCTGGTGTCCTGCTTAAAATGGGTACTTATGGTTTTGTGCGGATATGCCTGCCGATGTTTCCTGAGGCAACATTGCAGTTTGTTCCTTTGATATCGATTTTGGCACTGATCGGAATTATATATGGTGCGCTGGTGGCGATGGTACAGCGCGATATTAAATCATTGGTAGCTTACTCATCGGTTTCGCATCTCGGTTTTGTGATGCTTGGTATGATGGCGCTGAATGTGCAGGGACTTGAGGGTTCGGTTTTGCAAATGATCAATCATGGAATTTCGACCGGCGCTCTCTTTTTAATTGTCGGCATGCTATATGAAAGACGGCATACAAGAATGATTGCCGATTTTGGCGGTTTGGCGAAATCAATGCCGGTTTTTTCGACTTTCTTTATGATTGCCTCGCTCTCATCGATCGGTTTACCACTAACAAATGGTTTTGTCGGTGAGTTTTTGATTTTACTGGGAGTATATAAAGCTAATCCGGTTTATGCCATTATCGGCGCCACCGGTGTGATTCTGGCCGCCTGTTATATGCTCTGGATGTTGCAACGGGTTATCTTTGGAAAAATTACCAAACCTGAAAATGAAAAATTGAAAGATCTGGATCTTCGTGAAAAAATAATATTAATTCCATTAGTAATCTTGATTTTCTGGATCGGTATTTATCCCAAGCCGTTTCTTGAACGAATAGAACCGGCGGTTAAAAATATAGTCAGTATTGTGAATTCCTCTCGGACCGCCAGCGAGGCTGGGATGAGTAAGGGGTATAAATGTGTTGGCGACAGATGTGATACTCACACTTTTACCACTGGAGGAAAGTAGTATGCCCGAAGTCACAATTTATACCAAACCGGGATGCCCATACTGCGCCGCCGCAGTAGAACATTTTACCAAAGAGGGGATAGTTTTTAAAGAGATCGATGTTTACGATGTCCCCGGCGCGAAAGAAGAAGCTATTAAAATAGCAGGCGGAAAAGCGATGGTTCCTGTTATTGTAAATGACGGTGCGGTCGAAGTTGGATTTGGAGGCGGCTGAGGTATTTAATGTTTGATGTCCGTGAGGCATCGAATATTTGAAATTAGATAATGCAGAAAAGACGAAACAAGAAATTATAGAAAAATTATGGATATAAAATCAGCGGCAATATTTTTTGATATTCTTTACCCCGAGATATTCTTACTGGCGGTAGGAATGTTTATTCTGGTGGTTGGGAATGTTTTCAAAAACAGAACTTTACTGGCATATCTTTCGCTGGCTGGCCTGGTCGGCGCTCTGGTTCTGACTTTTCAGCAATGGAACGCTCCGCAGTCCGGGTTTTATGGAATGGTGCAGATTGATAATTTTTCGATCTTTTTTAATGTTATCTTTTTATCGGCCGGAATCATAGCAACGTTGATGGCCCGGGATTATTTGCGTGCGCACGGTATTGAGCGGTTTGAGTTTTATCCTTTGATTTTATTCGCGACAGTCGGAATGATGATTATGGCTTCGAGTGCCGATCTGATTGTGATCTTTCTTGGCCTGGAAATTATGTCGATACCGTTGTATGTTATGGCAGGATTTTTCAGAAACGATCCCAACTCGAATGAATCATCGGTTAAATATTTTATCATGGGTGCGTTTGCGACCGCGTTTTTATTGTATGGTATCGCGCTTATCTATGGAGCGGCAGGAACAACCGATTTAAGACGTATCATGACCGATCTCGGTTATCTTGTTAGTCACTCCGGATTATTCCTCTATTCTGGTGCATTGTTGGTTTTGATAGGTTTTGGATTTAAAGTGGCGGCGGTACCTTTCCATATGTGGGTTCCCGATGTTTATCAGGGTGCACCGACCCCGGTTACCGCGTATTTTTCAGTGGCACCGAAAGCGGCCGGATTTGCGGCGATCTTACGGATATTTATTTATGGTCTCGGTGGTCTGAATGAATTGTCGGTTATATTCTGGATACTTGCCATACTGACGATGTCGGTCGGTAATCTAATGGCGATTTTCCAGACAAATATTAAAAGGATGCTTGCTTATTCATCGATTGCTCATGCAGGATATATAATGGTTGCACTCAGTGTCGGTGGTGACGGTGCAGTTTCGGCGTCGGCGTTTTATCTGTTGGCCTATACTTTCTTCAATCTTGGCGGTTTTGCCATTGTCACACTTATTAACAGCCGTTCGGGTAGTACCGCGGCGATAGACGAGATGAAGGGTATGTCTGTGAGGCATCCATTCCTTGCCGCGCTTCTTGCTCTGTTTATGTTTGCTCTGGCCGGATTTCCGCCAACAGCCGGATTCTTTGGAAAGTTTTATCTGTTCTCTGAGGCGGTTAAGGCTGGTTATATTTGGCTGACGGTTATCGCTGTTATGAATAGTTTCGTCTCGGTTTATTATTATCTTCGTGTAGTTGTTGTCGCCTATTTTGGTAAAGCCGACGAAGAATTTGCACCGGTATCATTCAAACCTGCTATCTGGCTGGTTCTGGTAATTACCGCAGCAGGGACATTGATTCTCGGTTTGCTCCCGCAGTTTGGTCTGCAATTGGCGCAGATGTGCATGTTCTCATTTAAATAAGACAATTCCTGTCTTTTAATTATATATAAAATGTCATTGCTAAGGGTTTCGACAAATTTACTACAAAATTTTGTACCGAGAGCCCAAAACGATCCAATAATATCCCTATAAGTGGTTTCACCACGTTTGGTTACAGCAAAATGGGTTCCCTCCTTCGAAGGACAGGCGCTTTTCCGTTTTTGTGTTTTTTTGCATTTTCCGTGTCGTCAGGAATCTTTTCTGATGAAATTTCTAAAATCGCTTTCCTCCTTTGAAGGACAGGTGTTTTGCCATATTTTTTAATATTTTTAATAAATATCGCGACTCCTTTTTTTTCGGTTATTGACACCATAATTAAGATGTTATGGATAAAATAACAGTGATGTTGTAGTGAATTTGTTATTCCGTCAGGAAAGGGTTCCTGACGGCGCGGGGGAATAATTTTTGCAATATCATCGTTGTTAAAAATCTGTGAATCTATCACAAATTATTAGAATAAAGTAGATTATCATATTTAAGAAAAAGGGTCAGGAGCTTAAAGCTCCTAACCCTTTTATTATCTGAAATTGATCGACGTCAGATTATTACTGCGGGCATGCCGGTTCTGGTCCGCCCTTATACTTAAAATTAATCAGATAAACAATATCTAATATATTAACTGGTGGTATGCCATCAACATCTGCGGCGTCCATTGGGTCTGGAGCCGGTCCACTCTTATATTTATAATTAATGATAAAAACGATATCAAGAATATTAACCCCCTCATTACCATCAACTTCGCCACAGATAAATCCATAGCAGTATAAATATGAAACCTT
>JAUVBC010000261.1 GCA_030591405.1 Candidatus Zixiibacteriota bacterium | reverse complement strand
ATGTATATATTTCCCGAATTTGGACCACCGGTATTATCTATAACAGTGGCTTGATCTCTTTCAGAGTAATGGCCGATTGTATCTTCAACAGTGTAGAATTCGGGCCATGTTACTCCGCCATCGGAGGATTTTAATATAGTAATATGTGAAGAATCGCTTGGATTGTCGGCCTGGTAATCTATCATAGTGATATATAGATTCCCGCTATTATCATAGGTAATCGAAGGATCTGAAAGTCTGTCGAATATATGTTGTGAGGGACTAACAAACGATTCGCTCCATGTTTCGCCGCCGTCGGTGGATCGACCGATAGCTACATCATGACTGGTGCGATAATCTCTCCAAACAGAGATAATAGTTTGGGCATCGGTTGGATGCATGAAAATATGTTCGCCATATTGAAGCCAATAATTTGGAGAGGATATTTGATAGTTGGTTGGTAATTCAACGGCATTGACGGAACAAAAAATCAGGAGAAACAATAAAATTAAAATTGAAAGTGGGTTCCATTTCATTTTAGCGCTCCTTTAAATGAGGTATTTAACTATAAAATACAGAATATGCTATCAATGTCAAGTGGAATATTGATTTATATAAATCTTATTCGGCTATCGTAAATACCACAATAGCTAAAATATTATTATACAAACGTGAAAATAGTATCCATAATTTAATAATATAAATACAGATATTATTGTCGATGTATTACATTGTTATCGGCTCGGGGCCGCCTTTGTAAATATAATTTATTAAATAAACAACATCGAGGATGTTTATCGCCTCATCACCGTTGACATTTGCAACATGCGGCGGGATCGCTTCCGGGCCGTGTTTGTAGATAAAATTGATAATATAGATAACATCGAGAATATTGATGGCATCGTCATTATTAGTGTCGCCATAAATTCCGGGAAAATAGACCGACCCCGATTTTGACGCCGGATTATATTCCAAACCGCTATTATTATTTTTAAATAAGGGATAGATTGCGCCGATATTATTGGTTGAAATAGTGGCCGATTGATCCCCTGAACCTGATAATACGGTGAAATAAGTTTTCAGCAGAAAACCGCTTCCCGGTTCAAGAAATGAACCGTTGCCAATGAACTCAAATTTCAGAAAGCCAGAACCAATTGAGCCGCCACTGAGCAAAAAATCTTCGGTGCGACATCCCGCCGTTGAGCAAGAATCATATTTTAAACCGATACCTCCGGAATAAGCTACCGGCATAACAATTTTATTGAGTGGAATCGTATTGTTACCAAAAATCGGGACTTCAACTATATCTCCGATTTCTCCAAAACCGGTACCTGCCGAAATTGTGTCGGCGACAACAATAATATATTCCGGTCTGGTCGCCGAATAGGTTTCTCCATCAGATTCAATATCAACTTTAAGATTATAAGTGCCGGCTGAATTGTATATATGCTGGGCTATGGAATAATCTCCTGAGATAGTTGTGCCATCACCAAAATCCCAGTCCCAGTTATCAACCGCATATTCGGTTTCGGTGGTTAAATTAACCTCAAAAGGAACCGCTCCAAAAGTGGCATCGGAAGTCGGCCAGACCCAGCAAGGTTCAATATTAAAAATATAAAATTCACTCAGATAATTACAACCATCCCAGGAACAATAAACATCGTCGATAGCAAACCATGAATTCATCGAGCCACCCCAGCCATAATTCATATGATAATATTTTATCCCGCCGATCTCACGATAACCATCGCAGACGATCGCGTGACGGCTTATTCCATAGTGCATCGGTCGTCCGGCGTCGATCTCTTCTTTGATCGAATAATACCATTCATCAGCACTGGCATAGGAAGAACGGGTGCGTTTGCTGATAAGAGGCTTGTATTTGAAGTATTGTGGCAAAACTGACACGCCAGGTTCCATATATGCTCCGGAGCCGCAGACTCCGTAATCCATTCTATAGGCAATACCAACCTCATAACTAAGTTCGGCCAGATTTTCGGGCGTAGTATCATAGATATATGGGTCAGAAAAATCTGCTGACAATCCCATTCCGGCAGTTGATGTATCGCATGAATTATCACCGCCCCAATAATAGCTGTAACTTTCCCTACCTTCGCTCGGCCATTGCCAATAATAGAGTATTTGAGCCGCCGCGGTGGCAGTGCATCCGACAACGCAATTCCGGTCATCATAACCTGTTGGACAATACATATTGTAAGGGTACCCCTGATGCCAGGAGGTGGTAAGCAGCGGACCGACCGATTCTGATCGTTCGACAAATGATCCACCTTTTAGTTCCGAAATAAATGCCTCTTGATCGAGAGAATACCTGTTCCATAAATCTCTATCTTTTTGTCCCGGCAAAAGTTCGCCTCTATTTGTTGGCAGAATCGCGTCAATATCTCCATAAACCTCAACAAAGTTATCCATTCGACTCGAAATAAATTCTTCTATAAGCGCCCGCATCCCCTGATCCTGCTCGATACCAAGCGAGTATTTATCGGAGTAAGTCATAATCGGCGGCATTTCTTTTAAAGCTGGAACCACCACAAAACCGTCGGGAGATAAGTTATAAATACGGCCCAACAATAAGCCACTCTCCTCAATATTTTCGATATTGATAATTTCCGGATTGTCGCCAGTTCGCCAGCTTTGGTCAAGATCAGCGTTTAGCAGCAGCCAATTTTGGCAGACATTGTCCATTTCAGCAATTGTTGCTCTTTCAGCCAGCGCCCCAGAAAAAAAGAAAATTAAATTTGAGAGTAATAAAATTATTAAGATTACAGATTGTTTTTCAAAAATAGATTTTTCCGAGTTAGACATTTTTCCTCCAAACAGGCTGGTAGCATTGGCATGGTTTATTTGCATTATAATATACAGCATAATTGATATTATGCAAATGCTGAATTTTGTCTGGGTTATCGGGCTAAAACCTAAAAACAGATTTTGAATAAATAAAAAAACTTGACTGGATGTTTGAGCTTGGGTATCTTCACCTGTGCCTGTAATAAAAGATGACATACATCGGGCCAAATGCCTGATAAATTCAAATTTTAATCTACCTGGGCCAACAAATCTCTCTAAAAACGTAACTTCAACAATCAGACTTTCTTGTGGGGCATGGGGCGAATGAACATGAAAAATAAAATTCTTGCAATAATTCCGGCTCGTTTGTCGTCAAAACGTTTTCCCCGCAAAGTGTTATATGAGATAAACGGAAAATCATTGCTGGAACATCTTTACCGGGAAATAAGCCGGGCAAAACTGATAAACAGGGTTGTTGTTGCTACCGATTCTGATGAAGTTATCAAAACTGTTGCTCGATTTGGCGGTGAGGCTGTTAAAACCTCGAAAAAGCATCGCACCGGTTCGGATCGGACTGCCGAAGTCGCCGCAAAGCTTGGCGGCGATATTATTATTAATATTCAGGCAGATAATCTTGGAGTACAAGCGGCCGATTGCAACAAAGTTATTACTGAAATGATAGCCGACAAGAGTATAAAATATGCTACCTTTGCAAAAAGAATTGAAAGTGAAGATGAACTGTATGATCCCAATCGTGTCAAAGTGATATTCAACCGTGAAAAAGAGGCGCTCTGGTTTTCGAGATACCCGCTTCCGTTTCTTCAGGGTGAAAGCGATAATCGAGTGGGAAAATTTGATTTTTATTATCATATTGGTATTTATTTTTATAGAAAAGAAGCTCTGAAAAATTTCGCGGCAAGCAGAAGAACTCCTTTAGAGAAAGCCGAATCACTGGAACAGTTGCGCATATTGGAAAATGGCGGTAAGATTAAAATATTTAAACTAAAGCGAAATAT
>JAUVBC010000158.1 GCA_030591405.1 Candidatus Zixiibacteriota bacterium | reverse complement strand
CCAAAGGGTAGCCGCTTCCTGATCGCCATCTTCGAGGTCTTTAAAAGCCTCCCGCGCCTGCTCGGAAAGAATCGGATTGTTTTTTTCTTCTTTGTGAAATTTCACATACAGTTCAAAAAGCTTTTGTATCGGATTTTCTTTTAGTTCGTCTTCATTGCCCCAAAGCCTGAAAGCAACAATTAGTTTTCCAAACTGAGTTCCCCAGTCGCCAAGATGATTTATTCCGACCGAATTATAACCGAGTTTTTTATAAACACGATAGAGCGAATTTCCGATAGCGGTCGAGCGAAGATGCCCAACCCCAAAAGGTTTAGCTATATTTGGCGAGGAAAAATCAAAAATAACATTTCCGCCGCCGCCCAAATCAGATGAACCATACTTATTCTTTTTTTCAAGTATCTCAGTCAAAGTATATTTGGCCAGCGTCCCGGTATCAATTCGGGCATTGTTAAAACCACCCGACGCGGAAAATGAAAAATATGATATTTTTCGTTTCTCAAGCTGCGCCGTTTGTGCTTTAACCAGAGCCTGATTGAGACTGTTCGGATTTAAACCAGCCTGTTTGGCTATTTGAAAAAGCGCCAGAGCATACTGTCCCATCTTAGGATTTTTGGGAGTCTCCAGCATATTGTATATCTGTTCAAAATCAAGCGATGGCATCTTCTTACTATTTATATCATCATCCTGATAAAGATTCACCAACGCCTTGGCCGTGATCTTGGCAATCTCAGATTTATACTTATCAAGTATCATTTATTTTCCTGCTTAATCCATTCAAACAATATCTTATTTTTATCTTTCAATATCCTGAAAAAAACTCTGTCATGCCAGTTTTTTTCATATTCGACCATCAATTCCAGATAAATTTTCTCAATTAGCCATTCCGAATCCAAATTAAATTCTTTCGCAAAATCATTGACCGGAAAGTGAATACCCAAATTATCGCTAATTAGAAACTTCCGAATATCCTTACCGGAGATTTCAAACGATGGGTTAATATCTTTTAATACTCGATGAATCTGCATCGGCAATTCATCAATCGTAAGTATATAATCTTTATTTGTCATAAGCAAGGCGCCTCAATTTTATATCCCGAATCGGTTTTGATCTCAGATGTCCTGAAAAACCAATAATAAGAAACTGAGGAACCAAAGTAAAGAACAACCGCAATCAGAAGCGGAATAGTATATCCATAGTTTTCAATAAGTAGTCCGCCATAATATGTCGATACCATCCAGGATGAAGTCCATGACAACATCAAGAGCGCATTAACCAGCGCCTGCTCCGACTTGCTCACCATTTCCATTCCGAAGTTACTGCCAATTGGAACACCCAGATTCATCAACGCCCCCCGCATAAGAAAAGCGGCAATTGCCAACGGCAATGAATAAGTGTAAGCCAGAATGACCATAAATGGCATCGAGACGAGCTGCGTTAAGACGACCGAACGAATCATTCCAATCTTTTTAACCAATATTGGCCCCGCTAATATCCCAATCAGCATGGTCGTGTGACCAACAAAATACAGAAGACCGATATTATCAGTCGGCTGCCCAAATCTGTCCCGAAAATATAAATTCAAAAACGGAATAATTAGTCCCGCCCCGGAGCCAACAATAAAATGCGGGAAAAATAGTTTGGCATAAAGACCAACCCGCCTTTTTAAAAGCCCTATAGAAAAATCGGAATCCTTATCAATTTTTGTCGGATCAGCCGCTTTTATCATACTAAACGGAATAACAGCCATCAGACCCAGACCAACTGCCAAAACAAATGCCCAACGGTATGAGTCAACCACACTGTCCCCTGAAAACGACAATAAAGCAACCATCTGTCCAAAAATCAGGGAACCTATCATGCTGGCAAACAGAGAGACACCAAAAGAAATTGAAAAGATATAGGTTCTTTCTATTGGCGTACTGTTTCTCATAAAAAACGGACCAGCGGCAACCCGATAAAATGTCATCGCCATTCCGGCCAGAAACGACAAAACAAACAGCATATTGCTAATTGGTATTTGCGTGAGAAAAAGAATAGCAAGAATATATACGGTTGTACTTATTAAAAGTATTTTTTTCAAGCGAATACGTCTAAGAATAAACGCCGCCGGGATCGCCATCAAAGTCATCCCCAACGCTCCAAAAGATAAGACTCTTCCGATAAATGACTCCGGCATTCCTTGCTCTCGCAAATACAAATTCATCAGGAGTAGATAACATGAAAATGTTAACCCAATCAAAAATGAACCTGTTAAATAGAGTCTGACATTACGCGAGAAAAGTTGCAGATGTTCCCAGTAGTCTTTGATCTGCCCGATTGGTTTGACTTTTTTGGTTGCGGGCAGAACCGGTTGTTCCGCGGGGCCAATATTATCCGAATGAATAGGTTTCATTTGATAAAACTAAGCAAACAGATATTCGCCCCGGCAGATAAATTCTACCGGTCCGGTCAGATATATATTTTCTTCTTGAGACGGCCAATCGATAAATAAGGAACCGGTTGGAAAAACAACTTCAACCTTACGATTTATAAAACCATTAACGATACCGGCTACGGTCGCCGCGGCTGCACCTGTTCCCGATGATCCGGTTGCCCCAGCTCCCCGCTCCCAGTCATTCAGCTTCACTTTCGAACGATTGACGATTTTGACAAATTCAACATTGGTTCGATTTGGAAAGACCGAACTATTTTCAATTATTTCGCCCAAAAAGTGCCAGTCAAAATCAAAATTATCGACAAATAAGACAGCATGCGGATTCCCGACCGACAGGGCTGTTAACACAAAATCATGTTTATCGATCTTTATCGTGGTATTGATATGAAACTTCTGTTTTGATTTTAACGGGACTTTTTTTGTCTCAAATTCCGGTTTTCCCAGCGATACTTTTATAATCGATTGTTTCTTGCCCGATTTGATAATTAGAGCTGTTGGATTATCGCAGACAGTCTCAATGGACACGCTTTTACTTATTTTATACTGCAAGGCCATATATGCAGCAGCTATTCTAAGACCGTTCCCGGATTTTTCGGCCCAGCTGCCATCCGAGTTAAAAATATCGAGAAAACAGTCATATTTCCGACTGGTTCGAAGAACAAGAATGCCGTCAGCACCAACACCGCATTTTCTATTGCATATATTTACCGCCAGCTTATTAAAATCTATCGAAGTTGACCGCTTCCCGATTAAATCAACAACTACAAAATCATTGCCAAGACAATGAAACTTTTGAAATAAAATATTTTTCATAACACCAAAATATTGTTTCAAACCTTCCTGTAAAGCAAAAAGCCCCGCAGAAAAGCGGGGCTTTCAGATCATAATCCGCCTTATGGCATACTTTCCTTAAAAACTTCTCCAAGTCTCTTGATACCTTCGATGATATTTTCATGCGAGGCATTCGAGAAATTAAGCCTGAGCGTATTGTCACCTTTTTTGTCCGGGAAAAACGGCGCACCATAAACATAGGCTACCTTTTTATCAATTGCTTTAGGAAGCAGCTTAGAAGCTGACATTGATTTCAGCATTTCACACCATAAGAACAAGCCGCCTTCAGGCCGCGTCCAGGTGAACTCCGAAGGAAAATTCTTTTCCATCTCATCAAGCATCAATTGACATTTTGCGCCATAGTTTACTTTGAGTTTTTCGATATGTGTGTCAATAGTACCCATACGAATAAATTCATTGATCATAAGTTGCGTAAAGGTGTTTGATTGCATATCGGCACCCTGCTTGATCTTCTCAAAGGTTCTAAGAATATTTGGGTGAGCATTCACCCAGGCCACTCTTAAACCGGGAGCACAGATTTTTGAAAATGTTCCCAAAGAAATTACGATATCTCCGCCCATTGATCTTAGACTTGGCAGCTCTTCACCGGCAAATCTGACATCTTTGTAAGGATTATCTTCCAAAATCGGAACATTATATTTTAATGCGATATTAATCAGTGCTTTTCTCCGCTCCATACTCATCGTTATGCCGGTTGGATTCTGGAAAGTGGAAACCGTGTAGATAAATTTCGGTTTATATTTTTTGATATTATCCTCAAGCTGATCGGTTAACATACCATCGTGATCCATTGCGACCGGTGCATATTTGACTCGATTGAAATCAAATGATAAGATTGCACCAACATAAGTTGGATACTCAGTGATGATATAATCACCTGGATCGATAAATGCATTTGAAGCCAAAGAAATTCCCTGCTGCGACCCGGAAGTAATTAAAATATTCTCCGGTTTAGTATCTGTCCCCTGATCAGTTTCTCTCTGAGCGATAGCCTCACGAAGCTGCGGGACTCCCATTGTAAATGAATACTGCAAGGAACTTGATTGCTTTTCCTCAATAACTTTAATTGCCGCCGCTTTTAACTCTTCTAATGGAAACATCTCTGGCGCCGGCAAACCGCCGGCGAAAGAAATAACACCCGGTTGTGAAGATATCTTAAGGATCTCCCTGATAATAGAAGCATCCAAATCGGCAACATGGGACGCCAGAATCCAGTTGGCCGGATCAGCCGTAACCTTATTTTCTGCCATAGTCTTACTCATAATTTATTCCACTTATTTAATATTTATTTTCTTATAATAAAGATAAGAAATTGCCATCTAAAGTCAACCCCCTAAGGCAATTTTGCAAATTATATCTCATGCAAGTATCATCAAAATAGAGTTGACTTTTCAAATCAATTTTTTTATCTCTTTGATGTTACTATCAAACAGTTTAACGTCTGAAAAGGAATTAAAATGAGTAATGGCAAATTGGCTCAATTCTTATGCATAGTATTTGGATTGTTACTACTGATTTCAGCTTGCAGTGATAAAAACACAACAACTGGCGGTGATGACGATCCGATCGAGGAAGCTAATGGCGCTTTTGTAGCCATGGCTGTAGCAAGAGCGCTTACAAATATTTCAGGCTATCAGACCCGGATTGATATGATTACCGCCCGCTTTGACAGTTCTTATGCTCCCTGTAATCCTGTCACCCCTGTCCAGGTAAATGCGATCACCTGCAATGAATATACCCTTGACTGGGATTCCGATTTGAATAGTTATCAATATATGGAGGTTATCGATAACCCTCAATTTATTGAACTGGGCGAAGAATATATCTTTACCATAACCGGAAATTCCAGCGTCCCTTCTTTTTCTGATTCAATTAATTTCCCGGTAAACGAAACCTATATTACGTCGCCGACCTATTATGGGGTAGTATCACGTTCCGGTTTTGATGTCACCTGGGAATCAGGGAATAGTACCGGCACTGTAATGATGTTTCTAATGGATGCTCAAAACGACACAACCATATATGTCGAAACTGATAATGATGGTTCTTATACGTTTAGCTCTGCAGCTTTAAACGGACTAACAGCAGGTCAATACGGACTGGTGATGATACATGAAAATTGGGATTATATAACAGCGACAGGGATTGACCCGCGAAGTTTTATCCGGGCCAGAGTAATGAATACAACTCCAATTAATTTGCAGTAGCCAGTAATAAAATCAAGAAAAAATAACCTCTAAGTTATCAGAGGTTATTTTTTGGATTAAAGTGAAAGTGGAATAAAATTTACTTACAATTTTGTCCCGGCAAGTTTGATTGCTGATGAACCGTAGCGGTTTCTGATTGAGTCAACTGCATCACTGCTGGCAGACAATTTCTCACCGGTTTTGTTTTCCAAAAACGACAACTGTTGGTTTTCTTTG
>JAUVBC010000071.1 GCA_030591405.1 Candidatus Zixiibacteriota bacterium | reverse complement strand
TCCAATTTACTTTCTTTGGATAAAAATTCTTTTTGCATCTTGGGCGGGAGATTTTGAATATTTTCTTCAATATCGGACATAAACACCGGCTTGTCGCCGATTTTGGCGATGACCGTTTCTCCGGAATGCTCGGAATAGACCGAATCGATATTAACCGCTTTATCGAGTTCCCGCTTGGCATCCAGCACCCGTCCCATCTTTTCCATACAGGCTATCAGATTCCGTCCCGCTTCATCATAGAAACTTCCATCAGGGTTAAGACTTCGCGCCTTGACATAATACGCGGCGGCATTTTCATAATCGCTTAGATTGTCAAAATATATCCGGCCGATCATATAATTAATATTGGCTCGTGCCTCATTTTCAATATTAGGGTCTTCCAAAATAGTCTTGTACTCATCAATCGACGCCCGGTAAAGATTATTATCGGCCAGTTCACCTGCCAGACTTTTCTGAGTGGTATAATCGTCAACCGATGATGATTTATTCTGCCCAAAAAGCATATAAAGCAAAAGTATCAGAGTGACCAATGACACAGCCAGCGCCAGTGTACTTATCGTTGCATTTCCCTTATTCATCTTATCAAATCCTTGCCTTAATGTCGTTTCTCCCGCGCCTTAAAGAAATTAATAAGCGGTATAATGTATGACTGGTTGGTAATAATTTGTATAAAATCGAGATTTATTAATTGAAATGAACGCTTCAGAGTGACATTATCCTGCTCGGCCTGTTTGGCAAAATCGTTTCGAAATTGGGTCGAGCCGGTATCAATTATAAATGTCTCCCCTGTTTCGGCATCCTCAAGCTCGATCATCCCGACATTCTCAAATTTTAATTCGCGCGGATCAGAGATTTTCATTGCGATAATATCATGCCGGTTATTGGCAATCTGGAGCGGTTTGAGATAATCTTCTGAGAGGAAATCGGAAATCAAAAAAACAACCGATTTTTTCTTAATCACCCGATTAAAATACTCCAGCGCTCCGGCAATATCGGTCCCGGTTCCCTCCGGTTTAAAATGAAGGATCTCACGAATCAATCTAAGAACATGCGCTCGGCCCTTTTTTGGCGGCAGAAATTTCTCGATCCGGTCGGAGAAAATTATCATTCCGACCTTATCATTGTTTTTGATAGCCGAAAAGGCCATCAGAGCACACAATTCGGCAGCGGTATCTTCTTTTAATTTCTCTTTGGTTCCAAAAAGACCGGATGAGGAAACATCAACCAGCAAAATAACCGATAACTCGCGCTCCTCTTTAAATTTCTTAATATATGGATACCCGGTTCGAGCGGTCACATTCCAGTCGATCAATCGGATATCATCACCCGGCTGATATTGACGTACTTCCTCAAATTCCATCCCCTGCCCCTTAAAGGTGGAATGGTACTCACCGGAAAAAAGATCATTCACCAATCGTTTGGTTCGTATCTCGATCCGCCGGATTTTCTTAAGCAGTTCTTTTTGATCTACCTGAGCCATCGCAACTACGGAACCTCGATCGCATCAAAAATTTTCTGCACGATATCATCCGAACTCATCTCTTCGGCCTCAGCTTCATAGGTAATCAAAACCCGGTGCCTTAAAACATCGGGGCCAATAGCCTTGATATCCTCAGGGGTAATATAGCCGCGACCTCTTAAGAAAGCATGTGCCTTGGCGGCGAGATTCAAATAAATAGTTCCTCGCGGCGAGGCGCCATAGGCAATTAAATCTTTCAATTCACCGAGACCGTATTTTTCCGGTTCGCGGGTGGCAAGAATAAGATTGAGGATATATTCTTTGACCTTTTCATCAACATAAATCTCGGCCACAACCTTGCGGGCATTAATAATATCCTGGGCGGTGATAACTTTTTCAACCTTTATCGTTTCACCGGTGGTCATCCGATCCATAATAATCCGTTCTTCAGCCGGAGTTGGATATGTAATTTTCAGTTTCAGCATAAACCTGTCGACCTGAGCCTCAGGAAGCGGGTAGGTTCCCTCCTGCTCAATCGGGTTCTGTGTCGCCAGCACCAGAAACGGCTCATCCAGCGGATAAGTTGTATCGCCGATTGTTACCTGTCGCTCCTGCATCGCTTCCAAAAGAGCCGACTGGACCTTGGCAGGGGCACGGTTGATTTCATCAGCCAGAATAATATTGGCAAAAATCGGCCCTTTCTTGGCGGTGAATTCTGCCTTCTGCGGATTGTAGATCATGGTTCCGATTAAATCGGCGGGCAGAAGATCGGGTGTGAATTGCAGCCTTTGGAATTTTGTATCAATCGCGTCGGACAATGTTTTTACCGCAAGAGTTTTGGCCAGACCCGGGACACCTTCCAACAATACATGGCCATTGGCCAGAATACCTACCAGCAGCCGCTCCACCATATATTTCTGCCCGACAATCACCGAACTCATCTGTGATGTTAACTTTTCGACAAAGACCGATTCCTTTTCGACAATCGCCTGAATCTGTTCAATATCTTTGTTCATTTCGCCTCCGATATATCACTAATAATTATTTTTTTCATTTTCTTCACTCTTATTTTATATTATTAAAGAAGTTTTCAAGTTCCGAAATTAATCTGATAATATCACCCGGTTCACCTCCAAATGGAGCATATTTTTCTTTCTCGGCCCGAATCAACCAGCCCGATATTTTCTCTTTCTCATTGGCTGAAATCTCAAGTTTTTCAATTTGACCGGTTATTTTTTCGGCATTTTGGCCAGAGGTTTCAATACTGAATTTTGTCTTGATGTAATCAGCCAGTGCTGAATGCAATCTTGTAAAAAACTGCGTTCGATCGGATTGGCTATTCGCTTTGATTTGAGCCAGCGTTTCGGAAAAATATTCTTCCGGTGATTTAACCGGTTCGACATCTGGTCTGTTTCTCTTTTTTAAGACGACAATCACAACAGCGACAATCATTAACGCGGCCACCATTAAATATAAATAAATCTGCACTCCCGATTCTTTTTCGACCGGAATCGGTTTGGCGATATTTACTTTCATCAGTTGAGTAGAAAGCAAACCGGGGATAGAGTCCGGCATTGAGATAGATTGCAAAGTAATCGGTTCAATAGTTCCAATCCCTGAACCGGTAGGTTTTAGAGTATATTTAAAAGTTCTGGTTGTTATTTCATTTCCATTTTCTTTGCCACTGGAGATAGCCGATGAGGTTCCCAGGACTTTTAGATTTTCGAGTTCGGGAAGCGGTATAACTTCAAAAGCATAGCTGGTAATATCGCCCTGCCACTTTATCTCAAGCTTAAGTTCGACAGTTTCTTCGAATTGGATATCAATTCTGTCCAGTGCCGCCGATAGGCTGATATTTTCTCCGGCATTGAGATTCAAGGCCGGAAGCAACAAAATAATATATACCAAAAAACAGTGTCTTATTCTCATGGCAAAAAACTCACGTTATCAATCTCAAATAATATCAAGATCCTTTTTCTTCTCAAATCATCGTCTTGCTGTTCAACAATTAAAATTATACATCCAATGTGAAAAGTGGTTTCAAATTACTGGAATTTTGCCAAAATAAAATGAAAAAAGCCCAAAAAGCATCAGCAGTTTTAATATATTTCCGGCCAAACCATATCGTTTGGGCGATTTGGACAGATATAAATAAATTATAATCATCACCAGCGGAACATCAACGGCAAAACAGGTGATATAAGTATATGCGGTTAGATACCACTTATAATAAAGCGGAACCAGAGTCAAAAATATCAGGGTAAGAAACACAAATGTAATCAGGGCCATTACCTGCCGGTTCGGCAAAAGAGCCGCCAGTGTCCTGTAATTGGCCCTCAGATCTCCCTCAAGATCGGCGATATCTTTTACAAGCTCTCGTCCCAGATGAAACAGAAATGCAAAAATGGCCGGGACAATCGGACCTGGAAGAGCACCGAAAGATCCGGTTTCGGTCAATCCACCAGCCAAAAATAATGCGCCGCTTAAAATAGAAACAATCAGATTACCGGCCAGAGGCATCTTTTTCAATTTGAAATTATAGAGAAAAAGAAGGAGTATGGCTAAAAGGATAATAATTAAAATCGGAATATTTATCATAAGCGCCAAAATAATCGCTATGACATTGAATACAATCGTTGTCAAAACTGCTATATAAGGTGGCAGAGCGCCTTGTGGAAGAGGCCGTCCCGGATGATTCAGCTTATCAGCTTCGATATCGAGATAATCGTTGAGGCTATTGCCAGCGCCACAAACCAAAGCCGCCGCGATCGAAGCCAAAATAACAGTTTCATGATTATCAGAATATGAGCTCAGATACCAACCTATCCAGACACCAACCCCGGCCATAAGACAGTTATGAATCCGAATCAACAATATAAGGGATAATATTTTTCGCACGGGGAAACTTAAGAAAGCGAATAGGTCAAGTCAACTTTTAAAAACTGTTTGACAGGACAATATTCAGGCGGGGCTGGTCAAAAGGTGAAGCGGTGCCATCACCCTCGCCCCAGGATATAGTTATATCAAAGGAACGATTGTCAGAATTCAGATAAAAACCAAAACCATACCCCCAGATAAAATCATGAAATTTGCTGACATTACCGTTTGAGTTCAAATAATAATATTCATAATAGGCAGCATCGGCAAAAGGATAGAAATAATTGTCGGTTGAAAAATAGAATCTCGACTCAGTTTCGATTATCAATAAGCGACGGGCCGAAAATTGATCGTTCCGATATCCGCGCAATCCTGATATGCCGCCAAAGAGGAATCTTTCAGAAATCGGAAGCGGCTTTTCGGAACTATTGACATCGATAAAATCAGCTTTTAGATATAATATCGTCGAAGAAAAAAGATTAGCTGTCGTTTCGATCTCTAATCTGTTGCGGGTATCATTAATATCTGCTTGAGTAGAAATCGAATCGGCAACCCCCTCTTTATAAAACCGGGCATAATATCCGATATCCCAGTCAACTGAAAACTGAGGAGATCGACTTAATCGTTTTTCTATCTTCCCCATTTTTATACCAAATCCGGCATTATAAACATTGTATGCCCGAATAATATCTTCGTTTGGTTCAAGATTTTTCCACCCCAAATTGAATCGTGCTTTTAAATTTTTGCCGATTTCAAAATCGTATCCCCCATTAATCGAAAATTCATAGAACAACTCCCTGAAATCTCTGGTAGATAGTAGAAATTCAACTCGTCCGTTACCTAATAGAAATAGCGGCTGACCATAAAGCAGTTGTTGCACCGATCTGTTTTTCTCTTTTTTGTCAATCAGCAGTCCAATTTCTCTACCGCCGCCGAAATAATTTTGCAGTTTGAAATCTAAATATCCGACAAAGTTTCCATTATTGTCAGGTATATATCCGCCTGCGCCCTCGATATTGAATGATTTTGTTTCGGATAGATTGAATCTCACTCTCGCTTTGTTATACCCTGGTTCTGGTACTATTTCGGGGTTATCTGTTGAGGTTATAAAACCGACATCTTTTAATCGCCTTGTAGATTCTTCGATTCTCTCCATATTAAGAATGTCGCCGCTTGAAATATTTAGATATCTCCTGAGAAGTTCCGGATCGGTCTTTTTTATTCCGGCAAACTCCACCGATGAGACCTCAACCACCGGCCCGATCTGAAGATATAAATGTATATTTACCTGATTATTTTTGGCCTTATAGGTCGGCGACAACAGATTAACAAAATAAAATCCTTGATTTTTGTATGTTTCCAAAATCGAATCAATCAGTAATTCGTATTCAGATTGCACAAAATGTTTATTGCAGATAATTGTATCGTTTATGTCACCATTTATTATTAAATCCCCGATGAAATATTGGTCACCAAATTTTATGTTTATTAAAGTTGTTCCTTCAACAGTATCGATTGCAATTTTACTGTTTGGAAAACCATAATTTATTAATATTTGTCGCAACGAGTCGGTATTATTATAGACCGATGATAATTCAATTTTACTTTTAATAAAGCTATGCATCTCCGGTGTTCCGTCCTGAAAAGAAACATCGGTTTCAGCCGACAAAATTGTTGGCTGACTTAAAAGCAATAAAAATATTATTAGTTTAAAAACTTGCAATCAACTCACCTCTTCCGGTAATTCTCGGTTTGCGTTCATCGGAAAATCGACCGCCAAACGAAAGTACAAATTTTATATCGTTGCCGACTCGATACTCTGACCGTATCGACCAGACCCCGCCCTTTTTCCCTGATAAGTTTTCGGTCAGGCGATACGACGAAAAGTTCCCGCCGGTAAGCTCCTGAAAATATCCCATAATTGACACAACTGTTTCGCCCCGATTGGCAAATCTTAATGCTGGAGCGATTCTAATGCTGTACTGTTTCGATTGTGAGCCGTTATCATCCCGCGCCGATCGAAAAGAGATTTCTCCACTGATCTGACTGTTGGAAATATTTTTGATCGGACTGACTGAAATTTTATATCCATCGATATTTCCGGCCGAAAGATAATAGCTGTCGCGCTGATATTTGAAATAGCTGCCTTCCTGTAAGAAGTGCCAATTGCCTGACTTTTGACGAAGCGTTGCTTTTAATACTTGTTCATATTTCTCAAAATCGACCCCTCCGACTCGGCGGCTTTCAAAATTATACGATCCCGACACATTAATTATATAGAAACCGGATGAACGCATTAATTTTATATCTCCGGTGTAATAAAGCCTGCGGAACAGATAAGATTCCTTTTTATCTGACAAAAATGGCACTACCCACAAAGCAGTTCGTTGGCCATCCGATAAAAGCTCCTCGGTAATATTGGAACCGAATCGGAGATAAATATTATCGGGATTATAAAACAGATTAAATGAGCGCTCCCCCTTTTTAACCGAGGCCTGATTTGAAAGTATCTCCTCGACTTCAATATAGTTTCCATTTGGATCAGGGATGTACTGACTATCCTCAAAAATAAACTTCCCCAAACCCGGCTCGACCTCGATGTAACGCAATCCTCGTTCATATCGATTTTCATCGGAAAGAGAATAACTTCCACCTAAGGAGAAATTGTCTCCCGATGGAGAATATGAATATTTTATCCGTGCCATCAATTGATTTTGGGTCAACTGATTTTGTTTCAATCTCTGAGCAGTTAAATAAAAATCTGTTTTGATCCCGGTTATTTTCCCGCCATAAACTAAAACTATTCGGTCACGCTTGAGCCGGTTTTGCCAGTTAGTTATTAAAGTGTCTTCGTCATATTTTTCAAATTTTAGTTCGATCGTTTTGTATTTCAGGGCAAAATTGTAATCTCTTTCGGTTGTCCCCTGTTTGTTTACATAATAGCGGTTGGTTCGGCGATTTTGTTTAATACCTGCCTGAATGTCTATTACGTTGCCTGCTGAGTAATTCCAATCTGCGGTAATTTTATCACCGCGTCCATTATATTCAGTTCCTAAACTATCAAACCCTGCCCGTAATCTTCGATACGACAAAGTCGGCAATATTGTATTTTCGTTATTGGGATAGACTGCAATCTCACCATAACCTGAATTAAATTTATTCTTGTAATCAAGCAATCCGCCGGAGAATAAGAACGAATATGGTGTCGGCAGAATAATCGATAAAGCTGTCGTTATTTCTATTTTATCTTCCGAACGATCCAGACTGTCGGGGAGTAAAAATATATGTCCCAGATCGGGACGATTTTGTCGTGAAAAGTATTTATAATTTTTACCGGTAAAATCTATAGTGACGGAACCACCGGTTCCTTTTGAATTTGTTCCCGGTGTTGCACCATACAAAGCAGACAAGATGTAATTCCCGCCTGTTTTGTTATTATCATCAATTACAGAAAAAAGATTTTTATCATAAATTGATTGTCTGATTCTAAGTGATACCATCCCGTTTTGAATCGGTTTAAATTTTAAGCCAGCGCTAAAATAATCTTCGCTAGCAGGGACAGGAATTGAAACCTGCGGTAAATACTCCCCAAATCCAGCACCAACATATTGATACACACCGGAGCCAATATATTGATATTCACCCAAACTGTTCCCGACTGAGCTAAACAACACCGAATAGTCGCCCAGATTTTCACCGACATATTCATAATAGCGTTTGCCGTCGGTATCAAATCTTTCGACATAACTACCGGCAGTGTCAGCTGTCGCGCCATCTCGCCAGGCCAGCTCAGTACTGTCACCGATATTTTCAAGAATGAGTTTATCAGCGGGACTCAACTGTCCGATTTTTAATCGGTTTTTGTTATCACCCTCATGCAGATAACCAAACTCAAATGAATAAATAGAATCGGCCAAAGCCAACCCGGTTTGCAATCGATAGTACTCTTTTTGATAGTTTTCGCTCAGTGGTTCAAAATCAATTTCGATTCGTGATCTCGAATCGACGGGAACCTTTGGTGAAAAGGTTATAGTTGCTAATGAGTAATCAATTGTAAAATCTTTATCGGCACCCTTTTCAAGTAAACGGCCATTGAACCAGACTTTCTCTGACCCCGGAACAATATTATTAATTGAACCTCGGGCGAACAAACGATATGGCCCTTGAATCAAATCAGTTCCAGTGAAACTCAGTGTCTCCAATCGTCCGCGTGGTCGAGCCACCGTTGCCAATACTGACGTTTTGGGGTCATGGTAAGATACTTCAAGACCGCTGACCTGCTTAATATTGGGTTGACCATAACCGGACGGCTGATAAATCTCAAGATCGCCGATCTCCGATTGAAAATGTTTCGATTTAATTTTCAGATTTATTTTATCAAGTTCGCTAATTGTACTATTAATTGAACCGGACGAATAATAATATTCACGATCAGAAACCGAACCTGAAATCTGTAGACCGGGGGTAAGTTCACCATTGATGGTCAGCTCAAGTGATTGATCGAATCGGGACGAGCCGGTGGTTTCGGAAAATATCGAAAACTTTTTGGCACCATTCACTTGCAGTCGGGATGATACAGGAGAGGCTATTATCGGTTCAACCGGTTTGAATGCTTTATTCTGACCCTCTTTTGACCTAACAACCGATTCGGCAACAATTCCATACCTTTTCCGAAGCCAGTTTGGGAGCGGGGTATAGAATATTTTAAGAGTATCGGCGGCAGTAGACTGATGATTTTTCAGATTAAATATTCCACTATTGTAATCAACCGTATAATCAATATCTCTCTTAAGTTTTTTCTGATTTAGAAAGAGAGAATCTGAATCTGAAATTAGCGGGCCATTGTGAGC
>JAUVBC010000229.1 GCA_030591405.1 Candidatus Zixiibacteriota bacterium | reverse complement strand
GAAATTGCTCAAATATATTTACCCGTTTTTGCCGCTCTGGACCTGGGTCCTGACTAAAAGAAAATAAATAAAGAAAAGCCAGATTTTATATTTCTTAAAAAGTTATTGACCCCGGGCTCCGGGGGACATTTATTAAATCTATGAAATATCTTTGGATTCTAATCACTTTTATATTTATTGCAACTCTTACCATAAATGTCCTGGCTCAATCTGATTCTGATTCCGATTATGAAAAAGAGGGAATGGCTCATCTGATGCGCCTTCTGAATTTGCAGCCGGCCGACCTGACCTTTAGAGAAGATTATGCAGAGATCGACAGTCTTCGTCTGGCGGTGATATCTGATTTAACGGTTAACCCGTTTCGGATTGTTGAGTTTACTGAACAGATGGCAGAAAATTGCCGGGGTCAAAATCCCGAAAAAGTCATTAATGCCGCTTTTGATAATCTTCGCCGGACTATTCAGAGTAAGAGAGATCGTGCCATACAACAGGATGGTGGCGGCCATTTGGATAATTTTACGACCTTTTATAACTCGATGAATTTTAACCGTCTGCTTTCGATGATCAATGATGCTCTGTACTATTATCTGCCAGCCGCGGTTGACAGCAGTATGGCTCTACTCAGCAAAGATGAGCGGGACTTTTTGGTAAGTGAATTTAAGGAAATCATTTTTGAAGATACAACCGATGAAAGCCGAACCGCCGAGGTAATTGATTCGATCCAGAAGGCAGAGGAAGGGTACATCGAACATTTTAAGCAGTTTGCATTTAAAATCAGAAAAGATTTTCTTCTTGATGCCGGCAGGGAAACATCCGAGATGGTTTATCGGGAGATAAAACAGCTTCTGGCCGATATCGAGTCGGGGGAGTTTAATGTCAAACAAGTGCTCTCAGATACAATAACCCGTCCGCAAAGAACCGGATTGGCCAAATATCTCGGTTTGCGAAAAGGCTGGGCGATAGGTGGTCCTGGCAATGACCGCTATCGGGGCGATTATCATTTTATTATTGATTTTGGCGGCGACGATTTTTATCAGCTTGAATATGATCCGGAGAAACCGCACAGTACTATTATTGTTGATCTGTCTGGTGACGATGTTTATGTCTCTGAAACCGATTTTACGATCGGTTCGGGATGTTTCTCGGCCGGTTTATTGTATGACATGGCCGGTAATGATACTTACAATGGCAAAAACTTTGCGTGCGGTTCAGGTTATTTTGGATTTGGTTTGCTTTACGATGAGGCGGGGACCGATAGGTACAACGGTGATACTTTTACTCAGGGTGCGGCAACCTGCGGGATCGGTATGATTTATGACCGTGGTGGAAATGATGTTTACTCGGCGGCGGTTAATGCACAAGGGTTTGCACTGATGGAAGGATTTGGTCTGATTGTTGATCAAGCCGGGAACGACAATTATATAGTCGGCGGCAAATATAAGGCGATTATCCATTATGATGATCATTATCTGTCAATTGGACAGGGGTATGGTGGCGGTTTGATGCAGTTTGTTTCCGGGGGAATCGGCGGGATTGTTGATCTGGATGGCAATGACAACTATTACTCAGATATGGTGGCACAGGGTTGCGGCTGGTGGTATGCGCTTGGATTTATCTATGATTATAAGGGTAATGATCAATATTTATCATATCAATATGCTCAAGGCAGTGCCGAGCATATGGGTCTGGGGATCATAATTGATGAGTATGGCAAGGACTTTTATCGCGGTAAGGGATTGATGCAGGGGGTTGGACACGACTATTCATGCGGTATTCTGCTTGATCGTCATGGGGATGATATTTATCAGGCTGATGGACTATCTCAAGGAGCGGGGTCGGCAAATGGATTTGGCATTTTAATAGATAGTTATGGTAATGATATATATTATGTCCGTGATACCGTGAATACTCAGGGGTATGGCAATCCCAGACGGGATTTCGGTTCGATTGGACTTTTTCTTGATCTGAGCGGGACCGATATATATGACGGCAATGGATCCGATAATTCTTACTGGACGACCGATTCCAAATGGGGCGGCGGTTTTGACTGGGAATTTATATTTGAGCCTGATTCAGGCAGGATCGAAACGGAATGATGAATATAATTAGCGGAAAAATTATCTTTGTTGCTTTTATCATTCTTCTGATTTTTGGTCAGGTTGTCCTGGCTGTGGATGATGCGGTCACGACGCTTGAGAAAAGAATTGATTCGATTTTTGTGATTGCCTCATCGGCTGAGTTAAAATATCGCGATATGGTGGAACCGGCCAAAGATTCTATTGCGGCGATAGGTGCCGAAGCTGTTCCCCGGTTGGTCGAGCTTTTTAAATCAAATACAGCTCGCGAAAAAAGATCGGTCGAACAGATTCTCAAAAAAATTGGCCACGAGGCAATGCCATATCTACGAAAATCGCTTCTACTTGACGATTATCGTCAGGTGAGTCGGATCAGTTATACGATTGGTGAAATGAAAGATTCCTCGGCGGTAGCTGATTTGATAAATACTGCATCACACGAAAATTGGCAGGTTCGCTCCAGTTGCGCCGGAGCGCTGGGGAAAATCGGTGATAAGTCAGCCGATGAAACGATAACTCTATTGCTGACCGATTCGATTGAGACGGTGCGGCAAGCGGCTGCGGTTGCCGCCGGTCGACTTCTGATTGAAACTGCTATTGAAAAGCTGGTGCATATGCTGGGTGATGATTTTTATGGTCCCCGGATGTGTGCCGCTGAGGCGTTGGTTAAAATTGGACACGAGTCAATAAAACCGATTATTGATTCGCTCGATTCCGAAAACAGTATGGTTGGCGATCTGGGATGCAGTACATTGGGGAATATTGGAGGCAATCTCGCCGCCCTCGGTGTCGGCTCACAGATGAAATCGGAAAACCAGGCCCGTCGGATTTTGGCGGTAAAAGCTGTTTTGCAGAGTAACTCATCGCTTGCCTGCGGTTTGGTGGAACTGCTCAAAGAGACAGAAACTGATCCGGTGGTACTGTTTTATATAGATAAGACGCTGGAAAAATATGCTTCGCGATAAATTATCAAAACTGGATAAGCATTTCAGGTCACCCGAAAAAAAGGAAACAGAAGAAAAAGCTGAAGCCGAATATAACCGCTATAGGGTGGCACAGAATTTACTGGGCGGCGAAATCTGTAATAGTCCGGAAGGATCATTTCTTAAAATAGAATCAAATTTCAGTTCAGAATATAAACATGGAAACCTGACGATCAATCAGCTTGCCGAATTTGCACCATACCGAAATGTTCATTTTGAGCAGTTTGGAAATCAGGAATCAATAGATATTACAAAGCTGCTCTTTTTTGATATGGAAACAACCGGGTTGGGTGGTTCCGGGACGGTGCCATTCCTTATCGGTTTTGGTTCGGTGATCGAAAACTCATTTCAGGTTCGGCAGTACTTTCTGCCCGATTATCCCGACGAAGCGGCAATGCTGGAGGCGGTCAGAGAAGAGATAAGCGAAGATACAATAGTTGTCAGTTATAACGGGAAATCGTTTGATATGCCGATTCTGGTTGACCGGATGATAATAAATCGAGTTGAGCGGAACCTTAAATATGCCGGACATATTGATCTTCTGCATTCGGCTCGCAGGTTGTACCGTCGTCGTTTGCGAAGTTGTACCCTTTCCAATATTGAGAGTAACATTCTTGACTTTCAGAGATATGGCGATATTCCCGGCGAACTGGTTCCGGCTGTTTATTTTAAATGGCTCAACAGTATGGGGACCGAACTTCTGGGGCAGGTGGTGGAACATAATCTGAATGATATTGTCTCGCTATATTTTCTGATGTATCATATTGCATTAATTCAGGATAAACCGGGGAACAGAATAATCGATCCCGACGATATTTATTCTGTTGCCAAAATCTATGAGAAACGAAAAGATCATGATAAGGTTTATCAGATACTTTCAGAGGGTAGCCATATAATATCGCATAAAAAGCGGTACGATATCCTGTTTATGCAATCTTTGGCCTGCAAAAGAACCGGGCGGCTGGATGAGGCGGTTAATATCTGGAAAAAGATAACCGATCGGTCAAATCCACAGACATTTGTGGCGTTGATTGAATTGGCAAAATATTATGAGCATCGTAAAAAAGACTATCTATCTGCGCTGGACTGCACTAATAGGGCTCAAACGGCATGTCCCGCAAGGCGATACGATAGGGATGAGATAATCAGAAGAAAAGCCCGTCTTGATAAAAAATTGACCAAATAGCCGTCTCTAAATATACTCCAAAATACGTCGATATCATAATGTATGAGTGCGAAT
>JAUVBC010000352.1 GCA_030591405.1 Candidatus Zixiibacteriota bacterium | reverse complement strand
ATTCTCTTTTTTAACATAAGCAAGCCGCTGAATATCGGAACAGTAACCATTATATATGGCGCCGAAATCGATATGCAAAAGATCGCCCGGCTCTAAAATTGCAGTTGTTGGAGAGCCATGCCCCGGACTTGTTTTCGCTCCGGCATGTACAATCGTAGCGAATGAATTGACCACCCCAGATCTGGCAAAATTGCGTTCTATTATATGTGCGATAGCTATCTCGCTTAAGCCCGGTTTGATTTCTTGAAGAGTCTTATCCCAGCAGTCGGTTGCAAGATTGGCTGCTTTCGAGACAAGTTCGATCTCTTCCGGGATTTTTCTACCTCGAAGAAGCGACATCAGATTTTCAGAAGAAATAAATTTATCAGAATAATCGGTTCCTTTCAGATAATCACAAAGCATAAGATACATACCGTGAGAAAGGCCATCGGCAGCGGTATCATCGATTGAATAGTTTAAGGCAATTTTATTGGGATTTATTTTTTTGATAAGTTTTTTGATTTCTTTCCCACAGTCCTCTATATAAGGTATCACTTTTTTAAACCGTCCTGATTTTTCAAAATCGGAGGCATCGTAATTACCGACCATAGCGCAACTGTCGCCATTTTTGCAAATAAAAAAGGCCGACTGCCAAACCACCTTATGACCAACCACCAGATCAAGCGCCGGGTCGGCCATCATATCGGTTTCACGGCAGAATATCAGCCAGAGATCAATATCAAGCTCGTTGAGAATACCGATTGCCTGATCAATCTTCGCTTTGTTCAGATCCATCGGAGATTAGTTCCTTTTGTTTGATTAATTCGTCGATTTGCCGCAACGGCTTTTCCAGTTGATTGGTCCGGGTTGCACTTAAGGTGTTAAATTCTTTCTGAAGACCTTCAATTTTTTCGCCGATTTTATTCATGGAGTTTTTGTAGCTGTCCCATTGTTTGGAAAAACTGCCCATCAGTTCCAGTATTTTTCCGGCCGAGCGCTCCATATTAAAATTATCAATCGACTGCCGGATGACAGACAGGTAGGCATACAGAGTCCAGGGCGAGCAGACAATAACTTTTTGCTTAAGCGCATCGTCGATAAAACTTTTATCGTGCTCCATAATAAAAGAGTAGGCCTGCTCCAGCGGGATAAAGATGATAACATAATCGAGAGTATTGGCATCGGTGTTGATATAATCGCGCGTGGTAACTGATTTTATCTGGGTTCGGGCGTTTTTTAAAAACTCTTTTTTAAAATCTTCTCTGACCGATTCGTTTTCCTGTTCCTCGCAGTACCTTCGATAATTATCAAATGGAAATTTAACATCCATATTGACCGTCTTGCCTTGCGGAAGAATAAAAGTAAAATCGGGACGACGACCGGACGCACCAAGCGCTTTCTGCTTTGTGTAATTGACATCCTCCTTCATCCCAACCAGATTTAAGATATCCTCGGCCATCCTTTCACCCCATTGACCGCGACTCTGCGCCGGGGTCAGTACTTTATTGAGGCTGCCGATAATCTCCTTGAGTTTTTCGGTTTCTTTGTTTTGGTTTTTTATACTGCCATCTAACTGCGTGAATTTTCCTTCGGTATTTTTTTCGATACCGGTCATCAGATTCTGGACTTTCTCCAGTTCACCTTTTAACTGTCCGAGAGTGGCATCAATAAGCTCTTTTTTATTATTTAATTCTTGTGTATTAAGTTCGCGGTCTTTTGAGAACCGTTCGTTAGCCTGACTGAGAAAATCATCTCTGTTTTCTGATAGTGCCTCACGTGAAGTTGTACTAAAACTGTCCTTGATATTGGTAAGAACATTTTTTTCCAATCGTTTTGAAAACAGATTCAATAGAATAAAAAAGGCAGCGGCCAATACAAGAACAACTGTGGCGATTATTATTATTTCCATATCAATACCTGGTGATGTCAACTCTGGTGATATTATTTATTCTGCTCCCAAGAAACTTATGAACCAAATCAGAAAAGTTATCAGGGACGTCTGAAACGTATAATTTATGAATCACTTCTTTCGTTTCCTCTTTTCTAATACCTTTGTTGTCCAACACCTGCGTTAATGCGAGCGCGGTTTCTTCAGCCGAGTCAACCAATATTACCTTGCCGCCCATTACTTCGGCAATCACTTTTTTTAATAAGGGATAATGGGTACAGCCGAGAACCAGAGTGTCAATATCGACATCGATCAGGGATTTCAGATAATCATAAGCAATCAGTTTGGTCGCCTCTTTTTCCATATATCCTTCTTCGGCCAGTGGAACAAACAATGGGCAGGCGAGCGAAAAGACTTTGATATCATTATTAAGACGCTGAATTTCTTTGGCGTAGCTATTGGAGCCGATAGTCGCCACCGTTCCGATAATTCCAACCCGGCCGTTTTTGGTATAGTTTATTGCCGCTTTTGCCCCGGGACTGATAACGCCGAGAATCTCAATATCAAATTCAGTTTTGACCGTTTCAAGAGCTACGGCCGAAACCGAATTACAGGCGGCGATAATATATTTCACATTATGTTCCAAAAGGAATTTTATATCCTGCCGTGCGAATTGTATTAT
>JAUVBC010000275.1 GCA_030591405.1 Candidatus Zixiibacteriota bacterium | reverse complement strand
GCATATTACGTCCTCCGTTTGGTTAGATTTTTATAAATGTAATATTTCCATATTATTAAATAATATTACGATGTCAAGTTTAATATTACAAGCCTTGTTTCGCCAAAAATTAAGTCTTTTAGTAAGAAGTATCATCATGATCTGTTCCCAAACTTACAAGCAATAATCAAATAGTGACCAAAAGGCGTATGAATGGCGCTGTTTCTATTTTCTACGGCGCAGGCGTTGTGTCTTGTAACCTGTTAACAGCCAATGACATTGTATGGGGTCGATAAATGAAACCATGTTTTGACGCAGTTTCTGCTCTTTGATACTATTTGGATCGACCTGGTAATATCACTTATATATTTTTATTCAGTTGGGTAACAATAAGTTATAACCATCCTGCAATAAATAATCAAGTTTGGTATGCAAGTTGATACTATAAGGCTATGAAGTTAGTTGCTCTTTATATATGGCGGTGAAGGGTAATTAAGAGGTGGGGATAAAGGAACTCCTTTAGTGAGGGAAGGAGTTCCTTTTATCTTTGTACCAATTCAGATTATACTAACATATATCTTAATTCCTGATGCGATCAAAAGAGCTTAATTCTTGACAAAAACAGTCTTTCAGTTATATTTCTTATGTATCAAAATTTTACATGCTTTTTTACGCATCTATTGATAGGCGGGGAATAAATGAAGAAATCCGGAATTTTGCAACTTTGTTTAAATTTCTTTTTTTTAAGCCATTTTTTGATAATGATAGTTATCATATCACCTTCCCAACTATATGCCGAACTGGCCGAACCTGATGAAATGTCTTTGGTTTGCCAAAACTGGCTGACCCTAAATATTCAAAACAACGGAAATTGGGGCGGTGTTGATAATCCTGTAATTTCCGGGATAAGAGAAATTTCGCAGGATGGGATTTTAATGGCCAATTATTACGAGATTGCTCCAGACGGTTTTGTGGTCGTTCCGGTTCTAATGGAACTGCCGCCGGTTCTGGTTAGCTCTGACAACAGCAGAATCGATTTCGATGAGCCGGACGGAGTTTTGTTTCTTATACAGGATGTTCTTTTTGACCGATTAAATCGTTTCGAAGATTATTTTGGCAGCCTTGAATATTCGACCAGAGATAACAGGTCTGACTATGATTTTATTTATCGTGATGATTGGGATAATTATCTTCTCAATGAAAAGGATTTTTTAATTCAATATCTCTCAGGCGAAAAAACTCGGGCGGAAGGGGGACCATTACTTACAACCGCCTGGCATCAGGGTGCACCGTATAATAATCTGTGCCCGATGGGTGACGGCGGTCGAACTGTCGTCGGTTGTGTGGCCACCGCCGCGGCTCAGATATTGCGCTATTGGAAATGGCCTATAACCGGTAATGGTTCAAAAGCATATATCTGGGATGGCGATGACTCCTGTAATGACCAGGGTACTCCCGGTGAGAATCTTTCTGCCGATTTTTCTGATCCTTATATCTGGGATGATGATCCGGCCAATCTGGCCGAAATCAATTATGAGGTTGGTGTTGCCTTCAGTATGGATTATGGTCGCTGTGGTTCTGGGACCTATACCGATTTGGCTGTTAATGTTTTTCCCTCATATTTCAAATATAAGGGAGGGACTAATAAACAAAATCGCTCTTCCTATGATGTTAACAGTTGGTATGGTATAATCCGGGACGAGATTGAAGCGGGACGACCGATGCAGTACAGAATATATAGTCATTCGATCGTTTGCGATGGTTATCGCGACACTGGCGGGCTTCTACAGTACCATTTCAATTATGGTTGGGGGGGCTCGATGAATGCCTGGTTTACAATTGACGATTTATATTGTTCGTGGAGCGGTTGCAATCCGATGGTAGAATACATGATTCGAAATATTGAGCCGGATATAATTATTGCTACAGCCGATGAACTATTTGGCTCAATACCACATCAAGTTAATTTTATAGGGGAATCGGAACTTATCGTTGACAGTTGGTTATGGGATTTCGGCGATAGCCAGCAATCTTCCGCTCAATCGCCATCGCACATTTATGAGACACCCGGGATTTATGATGTTTTCGTTGAAATCAATTCAGGAGGAGACCTGATCCAATCGGTTGAGAGTGATTTTATTATTGTCGTCGCTGATACAATGATCGCCGGGAATGTTCAGGGAAATATAGGGAATATCGTTGAAATCCCGATATTTATCAAAAATATGGTTCCGCTTAAAAAAGTTGTTATTCCTGTTACATATTCCGGTGGGCTTCAGGTTTCATTTGATTCGATTTCCACTGCCGGATGTCGTATGGACGGGTTTCTGGAACAGGTTCATAATATTGGCAGTGGTTTTTTGGCCGTCGAACTAACACAAAACAGCGTTGTTTTGGATCCGGGTGAGGGTGTTATTGTTAAACTGTATTTTACGATAATTGATGAGATTGGCTCATCATCGACGATTCTTCAATTGGATGATATCGGCTCTTTCAAGAGAATGTTTTATTCCGATATTGCCGATTATCAGCCGTCAGCAGTTGATGGGACCATTCAATTACCTTTTCTTTGCGGCGATACCAATGGTGACAAAATGGTTAATATTCTGGATGTTGTTTACATAATAAATTATAAATATAAAGGTGGCAATGCTCCTGATCCGATGGAATCGGCCGATGTGAACAATGACGATCTGGTAAATATTCTGGATATTGTTTATCTGATTAATTACAAATACAAAAGCGGTACTGAGCCTGTCTGCCCTCAAATATAAAAAAATAAAAAAATCAGAAATGATTTTTTACGGAGCCAATGATGAAACAATTCATACATGTTGTCGGTGTTTTCTTAATCCTCCTGATAGCTATTATTTGGGTTGATTTGCCCGGTAATACAAATCATCGTACGTATAGTTCCCAGGAACTGACAAAACAACTAAAAGATGATGGCATCCTGCCCCGAGGAAAAAACCTCAATAATTATAATCAGCGTCCCAGCGATTGGTTTTATCGCCAGCGGGCTTATCCATACGATGATATCCCAAGAGAGAAACAGCAATTGGCACTTAAAGAAGCGACTGCAATAAATAAGCTCAAAACTCGCAGTGGCGAGATTTGGGAATTGGTTGGTCCCTCCAATATCCCCGGAAGAATCACCGATATTGCTGTTGACAATTCGGGAACGACTCCAATCATTTATGTTGCATCGGCTGCCGGCGGTGTTTTTAAATCTGTTGATAACGGCGCCAATTGGATTCCGATCTTTGACGATGTTGGTGTTCAACCAATCGGCGCGATAGCACTTAATCCTCAAAATACAGATATTATCTATGTCGGCACAGGTGAAGCCAATAGCGCTGCAGATACCTATGAAGGAAACGGAATATATAAATCAATTGATGGCGGTGGTACCTGGACTCATGTCGGTTTGCCCAATAGCTACCATATTGGCCGTTTAGTTGTTGATTCGCTACGCCCCGATACAATTTACGCGGCAGTCGGCGGCAAACATTTTGGTGCTCTCAATTCTGAACGAGGTTTGTATCGCTCTGACGATGGCGGTGCTACCTGGGTGCAGAAACTATATATCTCAGATTCTACCAGTTGCATCGATGTTGCCTTGCATCCATCGACCGGGACAGTTTTTGCCTGTATG
>JAUVBC010000316.1 GCA_030591405.1 Candidatus Zixiibacteriota bacterium | reverse complement strand
CTTGCCATAAAAAAGAGGAAGGAAGATATCCTGAAAGTACAAATCAGTTGTATATTTATGATAGGCGATAGCGATAATACCAAGAAATCCAGCTCCGATTAAGAACCAGAGTATCTTTTTATATGAATTATAGATCTGTCTGCCTTTGCCTGAACAAAATGTAAGATACAATGTTCCTGGGATAAAAATGGCAAGCTGTAAATGAAACAGAATGCCCAGTAATTGAATTACCCATACAACAAGCAAACCAACACCTGTTTTCAGGAATCTTAAAGCGAAGTATAAATAAGTCGCCATCAGAAGCCATACCAGTGGATAATATTCGACATACCCAAAAAACAGAAGCAAAACACCCGATAATATTGATAAGCAAAAAGTCAACAATCTTGTCACAGATGAATCTGAAACCAATTTTGATATTGAGAAAAGAAGCAAAACAAAAACAAATCCTGAGATGTATGATACAATCTGAAAAGAGATCAAAGCGGTTTGTTCACTTTTTGCACCAAGCAAAGATTGAATAAACGACATCAGTTCCGATGCGCCAACTTCGCTCCACTTCTCAAGAACTCTATCTGAGGAACCAAGTATTTTCAGATATCCATAACCATCACCAAGGTAATGTGTCCCGGCAGAAAAAAGCACAAACAGAATAGTCAGGCAAACGACAAAAAGAGCACGATAATAATATTTTCGGTCTGATACAATAAATGACGCAACAAACCAATTGGCATAGCTCTCACCCAAAATTTCTGATTTTTTCCAAAATGGCAAAACCAAAGCAAGCATCGCCAGACAAATAAAGGCAAACGAATATGGGGCCGGCAAAAAGATCAGATGATTAAAACCCCAGGTTCGAGATTCCGGATACAGGAATGGTATCAATCGGATAAATATAAGAACCAGCAGAATTATATAAGGGATCCAGAAATGTCTGTCGAATTTGTTCATGAATTATTTTTGTCCATATTGTACTTATCAACAACCTGTCGGATCGCGGCGATATGTTCCTCAGTTGTTCCACAGCAGCCGCCAATTATATTTACGCCGATATCAAGGAGTCTTTGACTTTTATCGGCCATAAATTGGGGTATCTCGGTATAAATAGCCTCACCATTTTTGATCTCTGGCAAACCGGCATTGGATTGTATGATAAGCGGAACGGTCGCATATTTTTTAAATTCAGAGGCTATCTTAATCATATTATCAATACCGTTACCGCAATTAGAGCCAATTATATCGGCACCGGCCGCTACCAATTCTTTACAAGCCTGCTCGACACTAACACCCATTATGGTGAAAAATCCATTGGGTGTGGGATCAAAGGTCATAGTTGCGATAATCGGGATATCACCCGATAACGATCTAACCGCCTCAATCGCCAGTTTTGATTCAAATATATCAGTCATCGTTTCAATACAGATTAGATCGACATTTTCGTCTATAGCAACTTTTATCTGGCGCTTAAATGATTCCAGCATCTCAACAGGTTCGGTGTCACCATACGGTTTTAATATTCGACCGGTCGGTCCGCATGAAAAAGATAGATAGGCCGAATCACCGATAACTTTGCGAACCGATTGAATAGCTATCCTATTTATTTCTTCAGTTTTATCCTCAAGAGAAGACATCGCCAGTTTTAATGGAGACCCACCAAAACTGTTGGTTTCAATTAAATCGGCCCCGCCATCCAAATACAATTGTGCGACTTCTTCCAGTATCATCGGATTTTCGAGATTCAGTTTTTCCGGACACTGGTCCATTTTAAGACCTTTACTGAAAAGCATCGTCCCCATGGCACCATCGCCAACCAGTACCTCGCCCGCTTTTATTCTATCAAGAATATTTTTCATTTTATTTTTTTCTTTAGTTCACCTTGGGGATATTCCCAATAACCGTTTGACCGTTTCCACCGCACTGATACCATCAAAACAGTATGCATCGGCTCCGATCTCATTGGCATATTCTGAACTCAATGGTGCCCCGCCAACAATGATTTTCACTCGATCACCAAGTCCCCGTTTTTTGGCCAGATCAACCACATCTTTCATACCGATCATCGTTGTTGTCAAAAGAGCGGAAAGTCCGATTATATCGACATGTTCTTCTTCGGCGGTATCAATAAATTTTTCCGGAGTGACATCTTTTCCCAGATCGATAATTTCAAATCCGGCTCCTTTTAGCATGATGCCGGCCAGATTTTTTCCAATATCATGCAGGTCACCCTTCACCGTTCCAATAACAACTTTGCCGATTGACGGAATTCCTTCTCTGATCATAAACGGTTTTAATAAATCCATCCCGGCATACATCGCCCTTGCGGCAAGCAAAACATCGGGTAAAAATATCTTATGGAGCTTAAACCTCTCCCCCACAACCGCCATCCCGGCAATAAGACCGTTGTCAAGAATATCTTTTGGTTCTTTGTTTTCATCAATTGCCTGTTGGGTCAGTTTTGCTACCGCCTCGGTGTTTCCGGCTTGGAGATTATTTGATAATTCCTCATATATATTCATACAACGTTCTTTCGTTAAGAATTTTATAATTTACTAAATTATTCGCCACCTTGATTCATTCTTTCAATTATGCTGTTTGCAAAAATATCATAACGTAAGGTATCATTATTAATATTAAAGTAATAGTACTGGAATTGATCAAAATCCTCAATTAGTTTTTCAGTCGGTACATTATTCATATTTGTAATATAATTATCCAGAAACAACTGAAAATCAACAAATTCGACTCCCGGGATATTTTTTAATTTGTTCATCAATTTATTCTCATAATACTTAATTGGTAAAGTCGTCCCATTAAATGAAATGATACCAACAACATCAGGAGTAACCGGGTCGGTCCCAATTACTATAAAGTTTATTCCGCGTTTGGCCATGTATGATTCAGGGGCGCTCTTTTCATGACCGATACGTCGCCGGAATTTGAGCCGCTGGTGTGCAATAAATTCATCGGTTAAACCGGCATGGCATTCGATAGCCACCGGAAACTCGGCATAATATACGACCATCGCCTTGGCTCCAAAAAACCCGACAACGACATCAAGTCCCTCAATGCATTTTTTTATCCGTTCGCCATCAATTTTGGCCTGTTCTATTTTTTCGTTCGGGTAATAGGTCCGT
>JAUVBC010000346.1 GCA_030591405.1 Candidatus Zixiibacteriota bacterium | reverse complement strand
GCTTACGAACAAATCTTCAATTTTATGCAATTTCTCTTACCAGATTTAATATAGGAGATATAAATATTAAATTCAACCAGACTTTTTTATCGTAGCCAAAAATCGTGAGCGGAGCCGGTCACTCATCAAAGCCTTTTTAATAGGAGGCAACTTCAAAAATCCGCCAATAAATCCCCGCATAAATGAATGACCGATATTTTGTGGATTATCAAAAATCAAATTCTGAAGAGTACCCTTTTCAAGAGATTGCAGAATAATTTTTTCAAAAGTATTTTCAGGATAAAGGACTTTTTGTTTTCGAGGGATCAATCGCATCGCCTCGGTATCGCATTTTAAGGCACAAACGCCACAGCCGATACAAATTGCCTCATCAATTATAGGATTATCATCATCCGACATTTTTATGGCATTAATCGGACAGTTCTCGGCGCAGTCGCCGCATCCGGAGCAGGATTCATTGTCGCTTTTGGCAATATAGTTTGAGGTGACAACCATATTCGGATATCCAAACCGGCTTATCCCTAATAGAACATTGCAACAGCACCCGCAGCAATGGCAGATAAAAGAGACATTTTCTTTAACATTGTCGGCGCAAAAAACAAGTCCCATCTCTTTGGAACGGGCAAACAGCTCCAGCATCTCTGATTTGGAAATCTCTTTGCCCATATCATGCCTTATTAAATAATCGGCCGAGCCGTCAAAACTGGTGCAGGTTTCAAGCGGGAAATCACAGCTTTTTTGACCAATATGAAATTTTTCATGTCGGCAGGAGCAGATACCGACCGCATACTTTCTGGCATTTTCAACAAGCGAGGTTGCTTTTTCATAGTCGAGCACCTCGACATATTCTGATTCATCAATCGTCCCCTCATGCGGGAGAGTTCTCATAATCGAAATTTTTTGATTACCTTTCAGATTCTTATGGTAAAATTTGCCATCGCCCAAATACTCATGAAACAGTTTGGCCCATTCTTTATGATTTAATTCGCCTTTGGTGCGCATCATTGTGAACTCAAATATCCCGATAACCATCGGCGAGAGGATATAGCTATAATTGCCACTCATATTAATATCAATAACCAATCCCTTATTGGCCATTTTTTCGAGTAAGTTTCTTAAATTATCGCGATTATATCCGGCGATTTTTGCTATTTTATCCAGCGATGCCAAACCATACGGCATTTTCACCGCCAATTCGGCTTCTTCGGCGGTGTAGAGCTCCTTTAGGATTTTATAAAATGTCTCATTCCACGGCGCCCGAGCGGTTGAATTATTAACTTTTTTTCCAAGCTTGCGGTACAGGTCTTTCCCAACTAAATGTCCCATATTAAACTTCTCTCGTTAATATTGGTAAACAATTTGATTCGATTTTTATCCTGATTATTATCTGCCATTCAAAAATCCCCAGATTGAGCTGATTGCAATTATATAAAATCAACTCGAGACTTCGGAAAAATAAGCTCTGCGACTTTCCAAATCAATCATAAAATCAATAAAAAAATAATTCCGGTAAAAAGAAGTAAAAATTAATTTTTATATTGCCTGTAATATGCAGAGTTGTATATGATTAACCGATAAATAGGCAGGGGATAATAATGGCCCCGCAAAAAACGAAAGGGAATTGTGATGAAAAGAATTTTACTGATTTTGTTTTTGTTCGGTTTTTCCATAACCTTAGCTCAGGATGGCTCTCAATCCGGCGATGCACTATACCGAAAAATCCAGCACCTGATGGATTCTACTTTGCTTGTCGAAGGTAATGTCTTTGCGCCAAAAACATATGAAAAAGCAAACAAAGCTTACCAAAAAGCAAAAAAAGCCATTGGTAATGCCAATAAAAAGAGCACAATTGATAAATATCTGTTTGAAACCGAAGAGTATGCAGAAAACACATTAAAGGCGGCGGAAGTCGCCAAGCTGACCTTGCAGGAATATCTGGAGCCGCGCGACAAGGCCAAAACAGCCAAAGCTCCGATGCTGGTCACCGAACTTTATGGCAAAGCTGAGGAACAGTTTATCAAAGCAACTCAGAATGTCGAGTCTGGAAATGTCAAAGGTGGTTTGAAAAATGCCGAAAAGGCGATTCCATTATTTATTACTGCCGAACTTGAGGCTATCCGGGCGGACATTATGGGTACTGCCGATATTTTAATCCAAAAGGCGATTGAAGGTGATGCCAACAAATACGCCCTTTCAACTCTCGATAAAGCCAAAACCGCGCGCACCAAATGCGATGCAATTCTGCGCAACGATCGCTATGAGCGCGAGAAATCAATAGAAGAAATAAAAAGAGCCGAGTATGAGGCCCGTCACGCTGCCAATATTTCACAGTCGGTCAGGTCATTGAAGAAAAATGATCAGGCCTGGGAAAAGTTGATGCTGGTTTATGAGATCCAGATGGGCCGGATCGGCGATGAAGTTGGTCTTGGCAATCTGCCGTTTGACGAGGGACCAATTGCCGCCTCTGACAGTTTGATATATTATATCAAAGATCTGAAGTCAAAATCGACTTCATCGGGTGACCTCAGTCAGCAGTTGATTGCAAAACTGCGGGCAACGGCAACTAAAATCGATCCTGATATATTTACAACTGATCCGTTACTGTTGGCCGATGATCTTGATAATCGCGTCACCGCATTACTGGCTGAAGGCAAGCAGATGTCGGGTGAAATTACAGACCTTGAGGCGGCCAAAGAAGAAGTTGACGCTGAACTTGAATCACGTACTGCTCGTGAGG
>JAUVBC010000084.1 GCA_030591405.1 Candidatus Zixiibacteriota bacterium | reverse complement strand
CGCCCGAGCCAGGATCAGGATATTATTTTTCATTTTCTCCGACGTTTCCTCTTTGGTGCCGATTTTCCACCCTTGTGTTTACTCTCCGGTGGTTGCCTGCGATCCTGCTTCTTAGATTCTTTAAGAAAAAGATTTAGTTCACTCTTTGGGATATCAATCGAAAGCACCCCGACCTTCACCGTATCACCGAGACGAAATATATGTCCGGTTTGACGACCGATCAGCCGAAAGCGCTTTTCATCAAAATTGTAGTAATCATCATCAAGACTGGAGAGGCGAACCATCCCCTCGACTCCGACTTCTTTTAATCTGACAAAAAATCCAAAATTAAGCATCCCCGAAATGACACCTTCGTATTCATCGCCGATCCTGTCTGCCATATATGCTATTTGAAGCATTTTGGTAGCATCCCGTTCGGCTCTCTCGGCCGTTCGTTCAGTTTCCGAGCAATGATCCCCGACATGTTTTATAATTGTATCCAGATTTTTGTTCAGTTTGTCCGGATACCGGCCATTTACTAATTTTTTCAACAGCCGATGCACCATCAGATCGGGATAACGCCTGATTGGCGAAGTAAAATGTGAGTAGTGGGAGAAAGCCAAACCGAAATGCCCAATATTTTTCTGCTGATAAACAGCTTTTTGCATCGATCTTAGTAACAGTTCGTTAAGGAACTCCTCTTCCGGTTTGTCTTTTAACTTTTTAAGAAATTTTGAAAAATGAAGCGGTTTGATCTCAGGCGAGGCAGGGAAGCGGTATCCAAGTGTCGAAACCAGATATGAGAAAGCCTCGATTTTTTCCTGCTTCGGTTTATCATGCACCCGATAAAGAAATTTTTGTCCCAATCGGAAAACATGAAGAGCAACCGCACGATTAGCAGCCAGCATAAATTCCTCTACCAAACGATGTGCCTCAAGTCTGACTCGATTACCGACCTCAACGATCTGTCCATTTTCTCCCAGAGTTATTTTGGCCTCGGGCAAATCAAAATCGATTGATCCTTCAGCCATCCTGTTCTTTTGTAGTATCGACGCCAGAAAACGGGCCCGTTTCAGGCTGTCGGCTACCCTGCTGATCCCATCGGTCTTGGTTCCATTATTAAAGAATTCCTGAACCTCTTCATAGGCTAATTTTGCTTTCGATTTGATTACCCCTTCGGCAATTCTAAAATCAAGCATCTTCCCCTTGCTGTCATAGTCTATTAGTATTGAATATACATAGCGATTTAGATTCGGCTTGAGGGAGCAAAGATTATTGGAAAGCGATTCGGGAAGCATCGGAATCACCAAACCGGGTAGATAAACCGAATTGCCCCGATCAAATGCTTCCTTATCAAGAATTGTATCATTCCTGACAAAAAATGAGACATCGGCAATATAGACACCAAGCCGATACCCATCCTTTGTCTTTTCAACCGAGATAGCATCATCGTGATCCCGAGCATCAGCCGGATCAATAGTATAAATTATATCTTTGGTGAAATCTTCCCGACGTTTCCTTTCGGTTTCTGTAAATAGTTTCTCCGATTCTTTCGCCTGTGAAGTAACATTGGCTGGAAACCGTTCCGGCAGATCATATTTGCGGATAATTGTTTTGAGGTCTGTTTTGGCATTCCCCGGGAATCCGAGACGCTCGATGACTTCACCCTCAGGGTTGCGGAAAGGATCATCCCAAAGATTTATTTTTAAAACAACCCGCTCGCCTTCGACCGCCTTTTTGGTTTTCCCTTTGACTAAAAAGATATCCCTTCCGATTCTTCTATCATCGGGAGTGGCAAAATTCAGATTGTCGCCTTTATGAAATATTCCAAGAAAATTCTGCTCAGCACGTTCAAGGACCTTAATAACTTTCCCCAACCGTTCATCTTCATTATCGACCTCGATTCTAACCATCACTTTATCGCCATCAAGAGCAGTAAAGGTATCAGCACGAGGAATCTGAACCGATTCGCCGGTATCAAGAATAATTGACCCTATCCCGTTTCGTAAAATTGAAATAACTCCGACAATCAAATTCATCTTCGAGGGAATTCCTATTCTTCCTCGACGAAGCTTGACAAGCTGGCCCTGATCGATCATCGTCTTGACCAAATCTCGGAACTTGACATACTCATTTTTGGAGATGTTTAATTCATCAGCCAGCTCTTTTATTTTCAGCGGGCGACCAGCCTTAAAGGCCAGGTAATCTGAGATAAAAACTTTTGTAATTTTCATAAGTTGATATTATCTATAATATTATATTAAGTCAAGCCAAATCTGTCATATTTCTGCCATATTGGCAGAATATCGTCAATATTTTTAAACTATTGAGGTTCCGTCGCTATTTTTCTCAACTTATAAATTGAAACAGTTTCAAAAAAAAAATATAGGATTTTTGCAATACTTTATTTTCAAGCCATTTCATTTTGAAATAACGACCGATTTATGTGTGGGATTTTTTGCATATATATGTTTCAAAATTAAAAAACTGTCTAATTTTTTAACAGTTTCATCCGATAGATTTTAGTAGACAAATAAAATTTTATTATATGGAGTAGAAGGGCTAATATGAAAAAGGAAACTGTAATTACCGAAGAAGTCCCAACAAAAATGAGGGCAACTCAAAAAGAACAGACAGGAAAAACATCATCCGCACCGACAACTGCTACCGCGATCAAAAACCGACTGACAGAAGAACCGACGATAAAAAATCGGATGGAAGAGACTGTTGAGAAACAAAGGAGTTCTCTCTCGCAGGAATCATGGACCGAGAATTTTGAACCAGACAAAACGAAGCCATTGCCGGAAATAAAAGATCTCCCGGCAGAGATAAAGGCCTCGGCGACCCCACAACCAACTGCACCGCCTAAACCTAAAGTCGAAACAACTTCGGTTACTGTAATCAATCAAGAGATTAAATCCCGATCTCAGGAGATGCAGGCTTTTATAGGCGACATGGCCACCTTGGAAGTTCGTAAAAAACATGTGGTCAAATCAGCCGCCATTATTTCAAATAAGGGCGGTGTCGGTAAAACACATGTGGCCAACAATATGTCGTTCTATATGTCGCGCCTCGGCAAAAAAGTGCTAACTATCGATCTCGATTTAGGCAATGCTGATATTGCCAACAAACTTGGATTCTACTGCAAAAATACAATAATCGATCTGTTTAATGGTGCCGAGGATGTTGACCAGTTGATCTATACAACACCGTTTGGGTTTGATCTAATTGCCGGCGAATCGGGTAATTTTAAATTGGCCAATTTGACCAATACTCACAAAAATCGATTTATCAAGGCTCTTCGTCACGTAAGTGGCGAATACGATTATGTTATCTATGACTTGAGTGCCGGAATCTCATCGACCACGATGGATTTTGCTCTGGCTCAGGATTATCAGATAATCATTGCCACCCCGCAGGATATAATTGCCGGTTACTCATGTATCAAGGCGGCCTTTTTCAGGTTCCAGGAAGTTGAAAAAGCGATGGCCGAACGTGATCCATCATACAAACCACAGAAAGTCTTCAGGCCGTTTGTTATCCTGAATCAGGTCTCTGATTTTGGATCAGGACGCGCCCTCTTTGAGAAAATTGTTTCGGTCTCAAAAGACAACATTAAATGCGATCAAGATTTCTCACTTAATATCAGTCTCTTGGGTGTGATTACAATCGACTCAATCAAAATCCGAGAAGTTGAATTAAAGCATCAGCTCTACAGTGACACCTACGGCGCCACAAAAATCGGTCAGTGCTATCATTTCCTCTCACACAATTTAATGCAGTACAATGACCCTAATAGCATGGAATTTAAGACTAAGTTCAAACGCTTTGTTAATCTCTTTATGAAAAGCGTTGACGAATATAAATATGCCCAGTAATAATCTTATCTCTATGTGATTTTCTCACAAAAAAAGGCAGGCCGTTCCGACCTGCCTTTTTAGTTTTAAACAATCTGGTTCATACCAACTAAATATATTAATTCCGCCAGCAATCTGGGCGTCCTGGAGAATTATTTCCATATTCATTGAAATTACGATTATTACCAAACCCAGTACCCTTGCCGGGATGATTTTTCCCCTGAAATCCTCGGCCTTGGCGAAATTCCTGTCTAAGCTCCTTCAATTTCTCTGTTTGTTCATCTGTTAAAATTGACTTCATTTTGCTTTGATGTTCAAATCTAGATTTTCTCATTTCGGTTTTTAGTTTACCAACCCGTTCAATTGCAGAGAGAATCTCGCCATCGGCGGCATCATTCATCTTTAAATGACGAAGTTCCAATTGACTCTTTTGAAGTTCAGCCTTTCTTTCGATACGATCCATCCCGTTCTTTTGCATCATCTTCTTAACTTCGGCTATTTGGCTATCGCTTAATTCAAGCTTATCAGCCATTTGCAGGATCATACCGGGCCGATCGCCCATTCCCTGTCCGTCTTCTCCGTGGAAACCTTTTTGTCCCCGTGGACCATGATGCCCGGCCATCGCCGCCGATGCACTAAATGCCACGATCAACAATACTACAAATAATTTCCGTTTCATTTTAGACCTCCTCTTTAATTATCAATTCCAGGAAATTCAGGTTCTGGCTGTGGACTGGGAACAGACATAGATTTGAATCCATCTGGTGGTTTTGGCGCCCTAAAACCGCGGACCTGCTCCAATAGTTCACGTTCGAACCGTTCCTGAAATACCATCATTCTGCCCAATTGCTCGGGCGTTAAAATATCTTTGACTCTCTCAAAGAATTGTTTTCTCTCTTGTTCAAATTCTTCCTTCATGCTGATTATCAAATCAACTTTTTCCAGTATTACATTATCAGATATGTTCTCCTGCTTCAGGTATTCAGCCAGAATGTTAATCTCTCCTTCAACTTTTTCCCTGATTTCTTTGGAGTTTTTTCTAAATTTGGAAAAGGCCGAGATAAACAGATCGTTTTGATCTTCATCTAAATCAAGAACCTCGAGAAGTTTTAATAGCCTGAGATTCTCAAGGTTTTTCTTATGCATTCCCATCTTATCGGGTCCACCAAAGCCACGCTTAAAATGCCCCTGAGCAGTAGCCGTAATCCCGAGCATCAAAATCATCAATGAAGACAAAATCGTAATTGTTAATATCCGCTTCATAATATATCTCCCAAATCTAAATTATTTTCCAGATAATCAAACTCATCCTGAGTCAGATCGCCCAAAAGCAGGTCACCGGAATTATAACCATTGTTTTGCGTATAGTCATACAATAACAAACCGATGTAATCATCATTCATAGTTTCATCTTCGTCGCTGTTCTCGTCTCCATTGTCGGCCAGATAGTAAGTATCCGATTGCTCAGAATTCTCGGTATAATACACACCGTATTCAAAACCAGACCAGAGCGACACAAAAAACAAAAATCCGACCGCAACCAATCCGGCCCCATAACGAGTGAACAGACTATAAAATGATATCGCTCGCCTGTTATACCGATTGATATTTTCATCGAGTTTTTGCTGCATCGAGGCAAACTCAACGGCACTAAGCGGCTCGATGGTCAGATCGTTCAAATCTCTTTCAAGACTGACATATTCTTCATAAAGATTCCGGCACTGGGGACACTGCTCCAGATGAATTTTCTCATCAGCATCAAGAAAGACAGAACCGACACTTTGAGAAATTTTATTTTTAAATTTACCGCAATCCATAACCTACCTGAAACTTTCCAGTTTTTTGCGAAGTTTCTCAATCGCTTTCTGATAATTTGTTTTCACCGTCGACTCGCTCTTATTCAAAATCCCGGCAATTTTTCCAAATGGCAATTGCTCATAAAACCTCAGATTAAAAACCAGTTTCTGTTTTGGCGGAAGCGAGTTTATCGCCAGAGCCAATTCCTTGTTTAGGCCTTCTCCATCTACATATTCCGGCATCTCATAAGAAACCGAATCGGATGTTTTTTCCGTCAATGGAATAAATGATAAAATCTTTTTCCGTTTCAGATAATTCAGCGCCTTGTTTGACGCTATCCGATAAAGCCAGCTGGAAAAACCTGCCTCACCCCGAAAAGAACCAATCTCCTTATAAGCTGTCAGGAAAGTGTCCTGCATCAGGTCAAGTGCGACCTCGCGGTCTCCGGTCATTCTTAAAGTCAGGGCAAACATCTTATCTTTATTCTCCTTCACCAGTTTATCGAAAGCCTGTCGGTCGCCATCTTTTGCACGGGCCACCAATTCCCTGTTATCTATATCCATTTATTTTCTACTCAACCTTTTGACAACCGAATTTGCATAAAGACTAATAATTAGGCAAAAAAAAGGCAAACCGATTAAGTTTGCCTTTAATATTATAATGAAAATTAATAACTAACCTCGACGGCTCCGGATCAGCACTTTGGCATAAAAAGCCATATCTTCCAACACCTTACCGGTTCCCCGGACAACACAAGTGAGCGGATCTTCGCTGGAGTTTACCGGCAGATTTGTTTCATCACGGAGACGACGGTCAAATCCTCGTAACAACGCCCCGCCGCCAGTCAGAATTATTCCGCGTTCAAGAATATCTGAGGCCAGCTCCGGAGGTGTCCGTTCGAGTGACTGCCTGACCGCCTCAACAATAGCATCAATCGGCTCCACCAATGCCTCACGCACCTGAACCGAGGATAGCTTCAGATTCTTCGGAACCCCGGCGACCAGATCACGACCCTTGACTTCCATCGAGATCTCTTTTTCAAGCGGAAAGGCCGAACCAATTTTAATTTTGATATCCTCAGCAGTAAGCTCACCTATCAGAAGGTTATAATTCTTTTTTAGATACATCACAATCGCATCATTAAGCTCGTCACCGGCTATTCGCACCGAAGTATGATGCACAATACCGTTGAGAGCTATCACCGCAATTTCCGAGGTGCCACCTCCTATATCAATAACCATAATACCGGACGGCTGATCGACCGGCAAACCGACTCCAATAGCAGCTGCCATCGGTTCTGATAATAGGTATACTTCGCGGGCGCCGGCATTTTCGGCCGAATCACGAACCGCTCGTTTTTCAACTTCGGTGATACCTGACGGGACCGATATAACAATTCGCGGCTTAATCAGATATTTGTGCCGAATTACACGCTTGATAAAATCGGAGAGAAGTTTTTCGGAAATTTCAAAATCGGCAATAACCCCATCTTTAAGAGGTCTGATCGCCGAGATTTCGCCGGGTGTTCTTCCTATCATCTCTTTAGCAGCCGAGCCGACCGCCAGAACTTTACCGGTTGCCTTTTCTATCGCCACTACCGATGGTTCATTGAGAACAATTCCCTGTCCCCGGACAAATACCAGCGTGTTAGCGGTGCCGAGGTCTATTCCTATGTCGTTGGAGATAAAATCAAAAAAGCCCAATTTACGTCCTTGTATTTAAGTTCTTGTTATAACATAAGTTGTTATACCAAGATTATCGTCATTTTCCCATTTATTTTAATTGTTATCAACCCAAAAAGCAATAAAAAATAGGAAGATTCTGAAATTAATCTAATTTAAATGGGAATTGATGAAAACCAAAATTTCATGGAGAATTATCTCCGGTTTTATATTTATTCTTTCAGAATCAATCGGCCGCTGAAAATCGGTTCTTTTCGGCCTTCAAGATATAGTTCCAGATTATCACCGATAGATAAAACGCGCCCCTCGATATCTTCTACCGGTTTTTCATCAGCCCGCACCGGTCGTACCGGTCGGATCGGATCAGGTTTGATTATCACTTCACGGCCGATTATAATTGACCGCTCACGATAAATTTCCAGCAGTTCAGAGTAACCGCCGTCAAGAAGTAGTTGATAGTTCCGGGCCAGATTTTTTATCAATTCAAAAAAAACAAAACTCTGCTCGGCCTGTTTTTGATTATTGGACAGATTTTTCAGCGACGTTGATCGCGGCACAAACGGTGTCGGTTCGACATCGGGAGTCGATTCAACATTAAGACCAATTCCCAAAACGGCACCAGATACTTTGTCACCTTCGGTTAACGTATGAGCCAGAAATCCGCAGATCTTGGAATTGTCTATTAATATATCATTGACCCATTTCACTGTTGCTTTGTCTTTTAAATTTTCGATAGCATCAATCGTCTGCAGAACCGAAACGGCGGCGAGAATACTAAACCCGGGTGCAAACTGCTTAATAGGTTTGTCCGGCTTAAGAAAAACCGACAGATGAATATTTCCGGCCAAACTGACCCAGTCACGGTTGCGCTGGCCATGAAATTTACTGCCGCTATCAGCGAGACAAAGCGTTTTGTCAGTAATATCTTCCCCTGCTCTTTTTTTATTTATTAATAAATCATACTGCGATTGCGATGCATTCTTAACCAGAAACAGATTTTCCCAAAACTTTTCCGATTCAAGCTCAGCTTCAAAAAGATTATCGGTTTCAAATAAATCATCCGCAAGATTTTTTTTGTCTTTGCTAAGATTGCCCTTATCAACTATTTCCCAACTCTGTTTGTTTGTCACAATCTTGGCTGCAAACGAATGATTATCCGCAAATATTTTCAAAATTCT
>JAUVBC010000114.1 GCA_030591405.1 Candidatus Zixiibacteriota bacterium | reverse complement strand
CTATTTTAAATGTTGTAGAACGATTATGGCATAAAATCCATGATGTTAGGATATTAAAAACAATAACCATAAACCATGCCTGAAAAACATAACTTTTTCAACAAGCCCCTTGCGGTGGGTTTTCTATTGCTATTTCAATTGTGATTAAAACTCAATCAGGAATTTTACTTATTTATCAATGACATTGCTTCGGCGCGGGTCGCTTGTTTGCGAAGTATCCCGCGCACCGCCGAGGTCACCGTATTAGATCCGGTATTTTTGACACCGATCATCGTCAGACAAAGATGCTCCGCCTCGATAATAACCAGCAGACCCTTAGGTGCAACTACTTTCAAAATTGTATCGGCGATACTCGAGGTCAACTCTTCCTGCACGGTCGGACGATGCGCCAATGTTTCGACAATTTTGACAAGATGCGAAAAACCGGTGATTTTGTTTTCTTGGGGAATATATGCTATATGCGCCTTGCCAAAGAAGGGGAGAAGATGATGTTCGCACATCGAATAAAAAGAAATATCTTTGACAATAATCAGTTCGTCTTTATTTGGAGTTGTGTACAGCTTCAGAGCTTTCTCAGGTTTGCTTTTAATTCCGCTTAAGAATTCTTTATAGAATTCAAAGACCCGTTCGGGGGTTCGTTTCAGTCCCTCACGATTGGGATCCTCGCCGATCCCATCTAAAATCAGCTGGACTCCCCTGATGATTTTATCTTTATCCATCGACCTTCGGCGCCGGTTCTTCTTTTGGAACCTCATCGGAATCGGTGCCATTAATTATGGCATCGATTTGGCTTCCGTCGAGAACTTCTTTCTCCAACAAAGCGGCGGCGAGTTTGTCGAGATTATCCCGATTATCGGTCAATATTTTTAGTGCCCTCTTTTCGGCATTTTCGACAATTAAACGCACTTCTTCATCTATTACCCGAGATGTCTCCTCCGAGTAATCACGCTGATGCGCGATTTCTTTTCCAAGGAAAATCTGTTCTTCGCGACGACCGTATACCAGAGGTCCGAGCCTGTCCGACATTCCCCACCGGCAAACCATTTTCTGTGCGATATCGGTTGCTTTTTGCAGATCATTGGAAGCGCCGGTCGAAAGCATATTGAAAGTGACCATTTCAGCAACACGTCCACCCATCGCATATACCAGCATTGTTTCGAGTTTTTGTTTCGAAGCGGTTTTACGTTCATCAACCGGTAGATAATAGGTCACCCCCAGTGATAAACCGCGAGGAATAATGGTTACCTTATGCACCGGGTCGGCATCAGGCAAATATTTAGCCACCAGAGCATGACCAGCTTCATGATAAGCAATCATATTTTTCTCATCGTCGGAAATAACCATCGAATGCCGGGCCGCACCCATCATAACTTTATCTTTGGCTTCTTCAAAATCAGCCATCCTGACAGCATCAGCATCTTTTCGAGCCGCCAATAGAGCCGCTTCATTGACCATATTGGCCAGATCGGCACCGGACAAGCCAGGTGTCCCACGGGCCAAAACTTCAAGATCGATGTCATCGCCAAGTTTTACTTTTTTGGTATGAACTTTTAATACCCCTTCGCGACCCCTGACATCAGGGGAATCGACCACGATCTGACGATCAAAACGACCGGGACGCATCAAGGCTGGATCAAGAATATCAGGACGGTTAGTGGCGGCAACAAGAATAACGCCGTCGTTTGATTCAAAACCATCCATCTCGACTAATAATTGATTAAGCGTTTGTTCGCGTTCATCATGACCACCGCCGAGACCAGCGCCACGATGACGACCGACAGCATCGATCTCATCTATAAAAATAATGCACGGTGCATTTTTCTTGCCCTGTTCAAACAGGTCACGCACTCGGCTCGCTCCGACACCAACAAACATCTCGACAAAATCAGAACCGGACATCGAGAAAAATGGAACATCGGCTTCACCGGCCACGGCCCGTGCCAAAAGAGTTTTCCCGGAACCGGGAGGACCCAAAAGAAGTGCACCTTTGGGGATTTTGCCGCCCAGTTTTTGAAATTTACCGGGGTCCCTCAAAAATTCGATTATTTCGCCAAGTTCCTCTTTTGCTTCATCAACTCCGGCAACATCGTTAAATGTCACTTTGGGGCGTTCGTCGGTTGACAGTTTGGCGCGGCTTTTTCCAAATGAAAAGAGACCTTTAGGTCCGCCACCACCGCCACCCTGCATCTGGCGAAGGAAAAAGAGCCAGATAAAGATCAGTAAAAACCAGGGAGCAATTGAAATCAAGATCGTGAAATAGTTCGGTCCCTCAGTTTCAGCCTTAATTGCAATACCTTTTTCTTCGAGGCGGTTAATCAAAGTGAAATTATTATCATCAAAAGGAATCATCGCTTTGAATTTGCTGAATTTCCCCGAAACATTGCCCGAAAAGAAATCGGCTTCAACTGCGAGTTGTCCTTCAATCGTACGGTCAATGAAAGTCACCGAAACAACATTTCCATTTTCTACCTGCTGCAAAAATTCGCTGTAAGTGATTTCGGCAAAATCTTTGGCAGAGGATGTGTACAGGCTGTAAGCAAAAATCGAAATTAAAATTATGACGACCCAGAAACCAAGTGATTTGACCGGACCTTTCCAACTGAAAAAATCTTTTCCGTCGGGTGAACCTTTGCCGCCTTTGTCTTTCTGACCGGGGCGATTCATCGAGAACTTTTTATTGTCTTTATCAGAACTCATTAATACTAATACTCCTATTTATCTTAATATAAGAGATTATCGGCAAAAAGATGCGAAAATATTTTATTTGTTACTGTTTAATACCCTGCCAATGAACGGAAGGTTCCGGTATTTTTGCCCCTGATCGAGTCCATATCCGATTAAAAAGTGATCTTCGGCCTCAAAACCGATATATTTTACCTTAACAGGCATTTTTCGACATTCCGGCTTGTTTATTAAGGAAACCATCTCAACTGAGGCCGGCTCCTCAAGTTTTATCTTTTTGATGATTTCGACCGCCGTATGTCCGGAGTCAACAATCCCCTCAACCAGAAGAATGTGCCGTCCGGTTAATGAAATTTTCGGCCCGCTGCTCATTATAACATCCTCGTCCGGATCGAAACCGCCATTATAACTGGAGGCATTGACAAACTCAAGTTCTATCGGGACTGATATTTCTCTGATTAAATCGGCAAAAAATAGAATACAACCTTTGAGGACACCGACCAGGATCGGCTCTTTATCCTTATAATCCTTGGATATCTCTCTTCCCAACTCCTTGGTCCGCTGGGCGATTTTGTCCTGCGAATAAATCAGCTCAAATTTGTGGGTATCATGTTTCGTTTTTTCTTCTGATGAGTTCAATTTCCAACACCTTTTTTGTTTTATTAGTAATTTTTACCCGGTCAGATATTTCATATCCGGCTAACCAGATAATTCCCTTTATATCCCTTATAACCACAACTTCATCCCGAATGTGCCGAGACTGTTTTTTATCAGTTAAATAATCTCCGATTTTTTTGGTTCCATCAAGTCCCAATGGACTGAATTTATCTCCTGGTTTGATACCGTCTATTTCCAAAGGTTCTGCTATTTTGTCAAAATCGATATTAATTTTCCAACCACCTTTTAGCTTCTTCTTACTCGCCGATTTTATTCCGACCTGGCCGGTTTTTATTGTAGCCCTTATCTTTGTCAGTTCAACTTTGTCCGGTATCGCTAAATCTTGTCTCTCTATCATTACCTTTTTATCTGAGAATATTAGCTTGTCTCTTTCGGCATTAACTCGCAACTCCTTACCCAAATCTATTGCTTTTTGACGGCCTTCAATTAGTTCGTTTATCTGCTCGATCTGCTCAAAACTGCCTGCGCCGGGGTGTCGATATTTTTTTTCAAGAAGCAGTTTTATTATCCGCCGTCTGATACAGGTATCATATACGGTAATTTTTTTTAAATCAACAATAATTTTGCCGCCGGGCGTGATAGTGCAAAGTTTTTTCACTTCTTTTTCTGCTAAACTCTTGAGGAATATATCTTCGTCGGTCAGAATCTGACTGAACCTGCTTATAGAGCCTTTATATTTTGAGCCAAAATGTTTTTCAATAACTGGAATGATCCTGTTTCTGATATAATTGCGGCTGAAATCAGTTTCGAAATTCGATTTGTCAGTTTCATATTTAATTTTGTTTTTATTCAAAAAAGCGACAATGTCGCCTTTGGGGATGTTATAAAGCGGGCGGATAAATTTCCCCGAAATCGGTTTGATTGGACTCAACCCGCCGGGGCCGGTACCGCGGAATAGCCGAAACAGGATCGTTTCGACAGTGTCATCCAAATGATGCCCCAAGGCTATTTTATCACATTTTTCGTCATGCGCGATTTTTTGTAAGATATCTTTACGGAAATTCCGTCCCGCTTCTTCGATAGAAAGTTTCTGCTCTTCGGCGATTTTGGGAATATTGGCCTCGGCGACAATAAACGGAATATTGAGTCTTTCACAAAAATCGTGGCAGAATGTTATCTCTTTTTTAACCGCTTGTGGACGGATATTATGATTGATATAGCAGGCCAGTAGATTGGGTTTTTTCTCTGGTGTATTGGTGCCCCACCGCTTGCGGTGGGATTTATGTAAAATATATAGCAACGCTGTCGAATCGGGCCCGCCGGAGAAAGATACTAGTATTTTATCGCCCTTATTTATCATCTGCTTTTCGGCGATATTTTCACTTATCTGTTTAAGCATATCTTTCATAGCAGGGAATATAATAGTTGAAATCAAATATTAAAGGGAAAAGAAAAATGATTTAGAAGAATATGTGATTGACAGATAGGGGAGTACCATATATATTGTAATATAGTTAACTGGGGTCAAAATGAAATTATTAAATCTATCAAAAAATGGGATTGTACCCTTCATAGAGCTATTATTGATTCTGTTTCTATTTGGCTGTGGTCAAAGAATTGTCAATAATCAGACAGAAAATCAATTTGATGGTGTCTGGGAAATGGAATATACTATATCTAGGCTCTCCTTTATCGAGCCTGGTTTTGACGAAGATCCAATATCTATTGCATTGCGATCGGTATTAACATTTGAGGCTGATAGTTTCAATTTACAAATTATTGCCCCCAATAGGCTACAATACTATAATAAGGAATACGCAGGCAATTATTCGATTTCTGCTGATACTATTATATTTAATGCAACATATCATCTATTTTCTGATATGTATGAAACCAATGATTCAGAATCCATTATTAAATTGGATTTGATGGAAAAATTGCGGTTCAATTTTGATAATCAAGATTCTTTGAGATTCAGTGTGATAAGTATTAAAATATCAGATAATATGTTTAGCATACCAATGGGCAGTTTTTTATGGAATACAAGAAATGATTTAGGGCCTTCCTTTAAGACCGGCGGAACCTATACTAGAATAGATATTTAGACAATTACATTTCTATTCTTTTTTCAAAAGAAAACATTCTCATTGACTCAAACAGAACCCTTCTCTATATTCGTTTCTTTAATGACCTGATTGTGTCGGGTTTCTCATTTCGTCCCGATTTGTTTCGGGACTCGTTTCGGAACCCGACCTACTGGGATTTATAATACACGGAGGAGCCGATGGAACAGCAAAAAGAGCCGAAAGTTACTGCTGAATTAGTCAAGGAACACGGATTAAACGAAGAAGAATATCAGAAAATTATAGAGATTTTGGGGCGTGAACCGAATTTTACCGAACTTGGGATATTTTCGGTGATGTGGTCAGAACATTGCTCGTACAAAAATTCAATTGCATTGCTAAAAACGCTTCCGCGTGAAGGTGAAAACCTTTTAACCGGTGCCGGTGAGGAAAACGCCGGAGCGGTTGATATCGGCGATGGGCTCGCTTGTGTGTTCAAAATCGAGTCACATAATCATCCTTCGGCGCTGGAGCCGTATCAAGGTGCCGCAACCGGAGTTGGCGGAATCCTGCGTGATATTTTCACGATGGGTGCCCGGCCGATCGCCTCGCTTAACTCACTGCGGTTTGGCTCACCCGAAAATCCGCGAGTTCGTTATCTGGTTGACGGTGTTGTGCGTGGTATTGGTGATTATGGCAACTCGTTTGGCGTCCCGACTGTGGCCGGGGAGACCTATTTCGATGAAGCCTACACTGGCAATCCGCTTATCAATGCGATGGCGGTTGGTATTGCCAAAACCGATGGGATGATATCAGCGACAATCGAAGGCGTCGGCAATCCGGTGATGATTGTCGGGTCCAAGACCGGACGTGATGGCATCCACGGGGCGACTTTTGCCTCAGAAGAACTTTCGAAAGAATCGGAAGAAAAACGCTCAGCGGTGCAGATCGGTGATCCATTCACTGAGAAATTATTATTAGAAGCGACGCTTGAGATTATCGATGAAGATCTGATTATCGGTATTCAGGATATGGGCGCCGCCGGAATCACCTGCTCATCGGCTGAGATGTCGGCTCGCGGTGAATCGGGTGTTACTATCGATATCGATAAGGTTCCTATCCGCGAAGATGGTATGACGCCGTATGAAATTCTTCTCTCCGAATCACAGGAGCGGATGTTGGTTTGTGTCAAGAAAGGCAGGGAAGAGGATGTTCGCCGGATATTTGATAAATGGGAACTAAATTCGACTATCATCGGCGAAACCAACGATAGCGGGATATTTAAGGTTCGTCTCAATGGCGAGACCGTCTCCGAGATTCCATCTGATGTTCTGGCACTTGGCGGCGGCACTCCCGTGTATCATCGTGAGACAAAAAAACCTGCTTATATCGATGAACTGGCGAAATTTGACTTGAATGACTATCCACTTGACCGTAACTGGAACGAAGATCTGTTAACCATGCTTGCGGCGCCGAATATCTGCGATAAATCATGGGTGCATGATCAGTACGATTCACAGGTCCGGACCAATACCATTGTTGCACCAGGCTCCGATGCAGCCGTCCTTCGCGTTCGCAAAACAGATAAATCACTGGCGATGGCAACCGATTGTAACGGCCGTTACTGTTATCTCAATCCGCGGGT
>JAUVBC010000020.1 GCA_030591405.1 Candidatus Zixiibacteriota bacterium | reverse complement strand
GAATTGAAATATAGTCGGGTAAGGTATCATGACTGATATTAATCATAATAGTAAAACACGACTGGTTTATTTATATACAGCAATTGTAATTATATTGCTCCCCAACAAAATTTTTGCCAATGAAAATTCTGATTGTCTTGAGTGCCATGAGGAAACAAAATCCGAACGAGCGGTCGGCTATGAAGAAAACTTGGCCCTTTCGATTCATCAGGATTTCAATTGTATTGATTGTCATGCTGATCTGGATGGAGTCGAACTTCCGCATGATGAGCAATTAGAAATAGTTGACTGTGGGATATGCCATGAAGATGCAGCAAAAACTTATGTCGCTCATGGCCGAGAATTGGTTGAGGAGTGCGTGGATATTCCCTGTTGTTCCGAATGTCATGGAAAACATGATATATTACCATCGTCAGATAAACGCTCATTGACAAATCCTCTTAATCTGCCTTCGACATGCGGAAACTGTCATGAGGATTTGGATTTAACAGAAAGACACGAGATATTATATGGCAAGGCGGTTGAGGTTTATCAAAGCAGTGTTCATGGCAGGGCATCAATGGGCGGAGTTTATTTAGCCGCGACTTGTAATGACTGTCATTCTACCGGCGGAACGGCTCATCGCATTCTGGGCCCGGGTGATCCGGAATCGGCGATCAATCATTTTAATATTCCAAAAACCTGCGGTAAATGTCATAAGGCTATTGAACAGGATTTTTGGGAGGGTATTCATGGGAAGCTGGTCAAACGCGGCGAAACCGATGCTCCGATCTGTACTGATTGTCATGGTGAGCATGGGATAATTTCTCCATCTGACCCGGAATCACGGGTAAGTCCTGCTCGAGTAGCAGAAGCAACCTGCGCACCATGCCATGAATCGGCCCGTCTTAATGAAAAATATGGGACGCCGACGAGGCGACTGGAATCCTGGGTTGACAGTTATCATGGATTAAAAAGTAAAGCCGGCGACATGACAGTTGCCAATTGTGCCTCCTGTCATGGGGCACATAGAATTCTGCCGCATACCGATTCATCATCTTCGATTTATGCGGGGAATCTTCGCACAACTTGCGGAAGTTGCCATAAGGGAATCTCTGCAGAAATGGCCTTGACACCAATCCATAGCGATCCCGGTATCTCGCAAACCCCAATCGCCAATATTGTCAGACAGATTTATATAGTATTAATTATTGTGACTATTGGTTTAATGATCCTTCACTGGTTGATAGACCTGAGAAAAGAGATTAAAAAGATAAGGCAAAAACCTCAGATGACACGAATGAATCTAAATGAGGTTTGGCAACATTATCTTTTAATGATATCATTTATTGTTCTGGTGCTAACCGGATTTTCCTTGAGATTCTCCGAGGCTTTCTGGGTACAATGGTTATTCGGCTGGGAAGGCGGTTTTGAGCTTCGAGGCATCGTTCATCGAATAGCGGCTGTTATTATGATGATATCAACCGTTTGGCATTTATTTTATATTTTGACCCCAAGAGGCAGACAGTTCTTAAAAGATATGATTCCCAATCGCACCGATCTGAATCACCTTGTTCAATTGGTTGGCTATAATTTAGGCCTTAAAGATAGTAAACCGCGATTTGGCCGTTTCATGTATGTAGAAAAGATCGAATACTGGGCGCTGATATGGGGAACAGTTGTTATGATCGTGACCGGACTATTGCTCTGGTTGGATAATTTGGCCATTGCCTGGGTTCCGAAAGGTTTCCTTGATGTTATGCTTGTAATTCATTATTATGAAGCGTGGCTGGCAACGCTGGCCATATTAATTTGGCATATGTATTCGACAATATTTAACCCGGGCATTTATCCGATGAATCCGGCCTGGATAAATGGAAAAATGCCGGTGGAAATGTATAAACATGAACATCCCGAAGACCCTGCGATAAAAGAGATTGAAAAAGAGGGATAAATGAGTCGCAGGATTTTTCTTTCTATAGTTTTTATTTTCACTTTTTTGATCACGTCATATACTGCTTTTGGTCAAACTACCAAAGATTGTCTCGATTGCCATGAAGATGAAGAGCTGAGCAAAGAGCGAAACGGTCGGGAAATCTTTCTGCATATCGACGAAAATCGTTATTCCGGCTCTGTTCATGGCGATGCCGATTGCATCGATTGTCATGCCGATCTTGATGGTATCGAACTTCCCCACGACGAAGACCTGGAAATGGTTGATTGCGGTCTTTGCCATGATGATATAGCCGATATGTATGGCAAGAGCCTTCATGGTCAGGCGGTAGAAAATGGGATAACTCTGGCTCCCCGTTGCTGGGACTGTCATGGTGCTCATTATATAGATCCTGTTGATTCGCCCAATTCACAGGTTACCAAATTTAATATTCCATTTGTGTGCGGTCGATGTCATAAGGAAGGAACTCCTGTTTCCAAAACTTTTGATATTCCTCAGGATTCGATTTTGAGTCATTATTCCCAGAGTATTCATGGCGTCGGACTGTTTCAACAGGGATTGACCGTTACCGCTGTCTGCAATAATTGTCATACTTCACATAATGTTTTGCCGCATACCGATCCAAAGTCGAGTATCCATCGTGATAATGTTACCAAAACCTGTCAGCAATGTCATGGTCGAATTGAGCAGGTGCATAAAAAAGTAATCAGGGGAGAGTTATGGGAGAAGGAGCCGAATAAGGTTCCGGTTTGTGTTGATTGTCATGAACCGCATGAGGCGCGAAAAATATTTTATGCAGAGGGAATCGCCGACAGTGAATGTCTGAAGTGTCACCAGAATAAAAATCTCACCGCCCAGCGGGACACCGGTGTTATCTCGATGTATGTCGATTCGGTCGAAACTCACAGTTCCATGCATCGTTCGGTAGCATGTGCACAGTGTCACACCGGCGCCAATCCCAGCCTTGAGCGGTCCTGTGCTTCGGTTGCCAATAAGGTTGATTGTTCCATTTGTCACACAGAAATTGTAGAAACGTTTGCAAAAAGTAAACATGGCAAGCTTGGGGATCGGGGAGATCAGCGAGTTCCTGAATGTACGACATGTCACGGGATTCATGGTGTGAAAAGTTTTAAGGATCCGGCCTCAAAAACATTTCCAACCAAGGTGCCTGAATTGTGCGGACAATGTCACGGCCCGAAAGGTGTTGCCCTAAAGGAGATGGCCGAGGGAGAGGTTGATCCGGTTACCGGTTATCTCAAAGGCATTCATGGCAAGGGTCTGATGGAGAGTGGTCTGATTGTTACCGCCAAATGTACCGATTGTCATTCGACTCATAATATCCTTCCCAAAGATGATCCCAATTCTTCGGTTCATAAGGATAATGTTCCGCATACCTGCGCAAATTGTCATGAAGGGATTTTTGAGCAATTTACCAACAGTATTCACAGTGAGACAATCAGCGATTCTGATTTGCCGCTTCCTCAGTGTGCTGATTGCCACAATTCGCATGCTATAACCAGAACCGACAAAGCAGGATTTAGATCCGAAATTATGGGCCAGTGCGGCGGATGTCACCTTGATGTAACCGAAACATATTTTGAGACGGTTCATGGCAAGGCTTCCAAACTTGGCTACGGTGGCGCGGCCAAATGTTTTGATTGTCATGGTTCACATAATATTTTGGCGATCAATAACCCGAATTCAACCTTGTCGCATCAGAATATTGTTGAAACTTGCGGAGAATGCCATGAAGGATCGCACCGGCAGTTTGCCGGGTATTTGACTCATGCGACGCATCATGATCGCGATAAATATCCAATCCTGTTTTATACTTTCTGGTTTATGACCATTCTTCTTGTTGGGACGCTGATTGTATTTGGAACGCATACGTTACTGTGGTTACCGCGCTCATTTAAAATGATGAAAGAGCATCAGAAGATTCGCAAAAGAAGTTTTGGCCAGAAGGAATACAGTCGTTTTTCGCCTCTTCAGCGTCGGATGCATATTTTAGTTATTATCAGTTTCCTTGGATTGGCTATAACCGGTATGACCCTGAAATTCTCATATTTGGGCTGGGCGATGTGGATATCTGATTTCTTGGGCGGTTTCGAATCGGCCGGCTATATTCACCGTGTCTGCGCTATAATCACATTTGTTTATTTTGGATTGCATATTTTTGATGTCATCCGAAAGAAAAAGCAATCTGGTAAATCCTGGTTTAAATATCTTACCGATGAAGATAGTATGCTACCGAACAAAACTGATTTAAAAGAGGTTGTTGCGACGCTCAAATGGTTTATCGGGATGGGTCGGCGACCGCGGTACGGGCGCTGGACCTATTGGGAAAAATTCGATTATTTTGCCGTTTTCTGGGGTGTTGCAATTATCGGTTCGACCGGTTTGATGTTATGGTTCCCTGAATTCTTTACACTATTTCTTCCCGGCTGGATGATAAATGTTGCCACAATTGTTCATTCTGATGAAGCTCTTTTGGCGGTTGCTTTTATATTTACCGTTCACTTTTTTAACACCCATTTTCGTCCTGATAAATTTCCAATGGATACGGTTATTTTTTCCGGTCGGATATCGGTTGATGAGTTAATGGAAGACAGACCGCGCGAATATGAAAAATTAGTTGCCAATAAGGAATTAGGAAAACATTTGGTAGAACCGATGCCGGAGCCGTTCCTTAAGGGATTCAAGATTTTTGGTACAATTGCTTTGACTATTGGCATCATATTAATATTGTTGATTATTTGGGCAGAAATTTTCGGTTATAGATAACATCCGGGTTAAACGAAAGTTCATTCCAGATTGAATCGTGAATAAAAAATTGAGAAATGACTCAAAATCTCTTGCTATATTTCAATAGGTATGGTAATATGGATAAAATTAGTATTGTTTTAAAGGAAATGTAACTATGTCATTGAGAGAAATGAAGTTGCCAAGACTGGCCTACAATTGGATAAGCGGCATTGGCATTATTATTGCAGTTGTAACCGGCGTCCTGATGACATTTTTATATATAATTGGAATATTTGCAAAGGTTACCAATCCATATCTCGGCATTTTCTTATATATGGTTCTGCCGCCGGTATTAATTGGCGGTCTTATTTTAGTTCCTCTTGGAATGCTAAAGACATGGTACAAATTCAAAAAAACCGGGGTCGAGTCATATCCGGCCTGGCCATATTTTGATCTGAATAAAAAAAGTCATAGAAACGCCGCATTGCTTTTTATTGTTGGCTCGATCTTCTTTTTAATAATAAGTGCTGTTGGTGGATATGAGGCCTTTCACTATTCAGAATCGGTTAATTTTTGTGGTAAAACCTGTCACTCGGTAATGAAACCGGAATTTGTTGCTTATCAAAATTCACCTCACGCGCGGGTTGCATGTGTTAGCTGCCATGTCGGTCCCGGTGCCGATTGGTATGCCAAATCGAAGATGTCCGGGTTATATCAGGTATATGCTGTTATGGCGGACAAATATCCCAGGCCGATACCGACACCGATCGCTAATCTTCGTCCCGCTCGAGAAACCTGTGAGCAGTGCCACTGGCCGGAGAAATTTTTTGGAGCCCAGCAGAGATCGTTCAATCATTATATGTATGATGAAGAGAATAGTTACTGGCCAATCGAAATGCTGATTAAAGTGGGTGGAGGTAATCCGGAAACAGGACTTACTTCAGGCATCCATTGGCATACATTTATTGCCAATAAAATTGAATATATTGCACGTGATGAGCGTCATCAGGAGATTCCGTGGGTGAGGGCAACCAATGTAAAAACGGGACATCAAACCGTTTTTCAGGATACGGATAATCCTCTGACTGAAGAAGAAATCGCCGCGGCTGAACCACGCGTATTTGACTGTATGGATTGCCACAATCGGCCGAGTCATATTTATAATTCGCCCGATCATGCGATTGATGAAGCGCTTTATACACAAAAAATTGATGTCACCCTTCCGGAGATAAAACGGATTTCGGTTGAGGCGATGGCTGAAGAATATGAGACTGAGGAAGATGCATGGCATGGCATTGCAAATAGAATCAAAGATTTTTATAATGAAGAGTATCCTGATTTATATAAAGAGAAACAGGATGAGATCAACGAATCGATTTTGGCGGTTCAAGACAAATATCAAAAAAATATTTTCCCCGAGATGAAAGTAAGATGGGAAGCATATCCTAATAATATCGGACATTTTGGCAATCCCGGATGTATGCGGTGCCATACCGGCAATCTTCAGGCTAAGGACGGCTCGGTAATAACCAGAGATTGTAATAGTTGTCATACTATCCTGGCTCAGGGGAGCGGTGACCGAAGTATGATGGCTGCATTGATGGACGGTTTGGAATTTGTCCATCCCGAAGATATTGATGAAGCTTGGAAAGAGATGGGCTGCCACGAGTGCCATAGCGGAACGCAGCCATAAAAGAAGCAGGCAAGTAAGATAAAAATTGTATCTATTATAAGTTAATAATTACTTAAAATAATTAAGAAGAATATGAGCGATAATAATTCCAGACGAAATTTTTTGTCCTGGCTGACCGGATTAGGAAGCTTGGCGTTTCTTGGATCGATAATTTATCCGGCGTATAAATTTCTTGTCCCGCCCGAATCGGGCGAGGCGAATGTCTCGCAGGTGAAACTTCCCTTTACGCGATCCGAAATAGAGGGCGAAGAAAAAAAGGCCAAAACTTTTAAATTTGGCCGGACCCTCGGTTTAATTGTTTTAACCGGTGAAGGTGAACTCAAAGCGATGTCGGCCACTTGCACTCATTTGGATTGTACCGTGCAGCATCGTCCCGATCTTGGAATTATCTGGTGTTCATGTCATAATGGACGATACGACCTCGACGGCAAAAATATTTCCGGTCCGCCGCCCAAACCACTTGAACTGTATATTGTCAATGAAATAAAGGGCGAAATATTTGTCTCGAAGGAGACAGCCTGATGAACGGTGCCCAAAATAACCTGATAAAAAAAGGTTATCAATGGCTTGATGATCGGCTGCATATAAACTCACTGGTTGAATACATGAGCAGTAAGGCGGTTCCTCAGCACAGTCATTCGATTTTCTATTATTTGGGTGGTATCACTCTTTTCTTATTTATTGTTCAGGTTATCACTGGTATTCTTTTATTGATGTATTACCGGCCGGGCGCTGATTCTGCCTATGAATCGGTCAAATTTATTGTATCCGAAGTTTCTTTTGGGTGGCTGATTCGAGCAATTCATTCGTGGTCGGCAAATCTAATGGTATTAGCGGCATTTCTACATATGTTTACAGTCTTCTTTACCCGCGCCTATCGGAAACCACGGGAGATGACATGGTACACCGGAATGGGACTTTTGGCTCTGTCGATGACTTTTGGTTTTTCCGGGTATCTTTTACCATGGAATGAGTTGGCTTTCTTTGCCACTCGTGTTGGTACCGGTATGGCCGGAGCAATGCCTGTTATTGGCGATTATTTGATGGTGATTATGCGTGGCGGGGAAGAGGTTACCGGGGCGACAATAGGAAGATTCTTCGGATTGCATGTCGCTATTTTGCCGCTTCTGACAACCGGCCTGTTGACCTTGCATATGATTTTTATTCAGCGCCAGGGAATGAGCGAACCGATGAACTGGGCCGGGAAAAAACAAGAAGATAAAAAATATATGAAATTTTTCCCAAATTTCATTTATCGCGATGCTTTAGTTTGGCTGGTTGCATTAAATATATTAGCACTTCTGGCGGTTATTTTCCCCGATGGTATCGGGGTGGTACACTGGCCGCTCGGTATTAAGGCCGATCCGTTTGCGGCACCTCCGGCGGTTATTCGACCGGAGTGGTATTTCATGTTTGCTTTTCAGGCATTAAAGATGTTACCGGCTCATATCTGGTTTCTAGAAGGTGAACTTTTTGGAATTATTGTTTTTGGACTTGGCGGATTAATTTGGATGTTGATTCCATTATTGGATCGTCGGGCAAACGAGAATAAACGTTCTCCGATGATAATGGCTTTTGGAACATTTGTTGTCCTGTTCATGGTGGTGATGACAATTGTCGGTTATTTGGTGGAATAGGGGCAAAATAGAATGATAAAATTTATACTTATATTTATTGGACTGTTACTGTTTTCAATTAATGGATTTGGCTCAGATAACAACTGTATGAGTTGCCACCTTGACTTGGAAGATGAGGGTGGCAGTGCCTCCAAATTTGCAAAAGATATTCATTCGCAAAAAGGTTTGGGCTGTGCTGATTGTCATGGTGGCGATCCAACTCTCGATGATATGGATGATGTGCGAGATTCCAAGGGATTTCGCGGCGTTCCCAATCATCTTGAAGTCCCTGACTTTTGTGCCCGCTGTCATTCTGATGCAGCCTATATGCATGATCATAACCCGTCGATGCCGGTAGATCAATTGGCGAAATATAAGACATCAATTCATGGCCAACGTCTATTTTCCGCGAAAGATAAGAAGGTGGCCAATTGTGTTTCCTGTCATTCGGTTCATGAGATCGGTGATGGTCAAATGCCTTATTCCAGTACGCATCCGTCCAATTTGCCGGCCACCTGTGCGAAATGCCACTCCGATAAAGATTATATGACCGAATATAAGATACCGACCGACCAGTTTGAAAAATATAGTTCTTCTGTTCATGGTTTGGCGCTTCTCGAACGAGGTGATCTTGGAGCACCGGCCTGCAACGATTGTCATGGAAACCATGGTGCTGCTCCTCCCGGAGTAAGCTCATTGGCAGCAGTTTGTGGTGTTTGTCATGCCCTTGAAGCTGAACTATTTGAGAAATCACCGCACGCCGATGCGTTTCTTGAAAATGATTTTCCGATGTGCGAAACCTGCCACTCCAATCATGCTATTTTCAAACTATCTGATAATATGATCGGCACCACCGAATCTGCCTTATGTACCGAATGTCATGCCGCCGATGATGGCACTATCGGTCTACCAACCGCTGACAGCATCCTGACTTCACTGAATAATCTCGTTATGGCGCATCTCGATGCTAAACAAAGTCTTGATGAAGCGATATTAAAAGGGATGATGACGACCAACGAAGAGTTTCTATTAAAAGAAGTCGATCAATCGCTGATACAGGCTCGGACTTTGATTCATTCCTTTAATATGGATTCGGTCGCCCCCAAAGCGATGGAAGGTATTGCCAAAGCAGATACTGTGATGGTAAATTCAGCGGGACTTATTGATGAGTATTATTTCCGGCGCAAAGGTCTGGCTGTAGCGTCTCTGGTAATTACATTCCTGGCTTTTATGTTATATCGAAAAATTCGGAAGATCGAGCAGAAGTAACTCAAATCAAAATTCTCCAAATTAACCATAAAAAAAGCTGCCGGGATAATAATCCCGACAGCCAACCTAAATGCATTAACCTAGGAGAGAAACTTAGAATACGAATCTGATACCGGATCTAATCATAAACATTGAACCGGATTCAATTCCATACACATATCCTTCGTTATCTTTCAATTCAGCATACTCACCATCTGCTGTCCAAACCACATCTTTGGAAAGCATGTATTCAAGACCTAACGAGAAGTTTATTAACTCATAATCGAGGTTTGAATAATCATGTATATGCAAGAATGTGAAATCCTGATGGCCAAGATCGGTGACATCGTTCACTTCGTCATAAAGACGAGTGGTGAGGTCTGGGAAAACGACCTGATCCATCGCGGCGGTTGATTTATTGTAACCAACCATACTATGGAATTTAAGCTTGGGTGAATAAATGTATGATGTCGTCAGATAAAGATTCTGGGATTTGGTTTCGTAATCAGTCATGGCGTAGGCAGAACCATAATGAACTGCTTGATATAGGTCGTCGACCGGATCGCTCACGGCGTCCGTATACATATGACCCGCTCAGCCATCAAACAGTGCAATGGCGACCGGTCCCCGCGATTTATTATAACCATAGGAACCACCCAATGACACTGCCCATTTCTGATCGAGATTAACATTTACGGCCAAACTCGGTTGCATCGAAAAATGACTGACATCAAGTGAATCGAGATCGCCATTTTTGTCATATTTGGCCTTAAATCCGAAATTCAAATTTACTTTGTTATTTGGCCGCCAGGTTGAAGTTAGGTCCAGGATATGCGCCTGGGTCGGGGCAGTTGTAATATTTTGGTAACGTATGGCCTCCCGCTGCCAGTAATAAATATTAGGAGTTCCATCTACAGGATTTAAGATGTCGCGTCCTCGTGCCTCAAATAAACCTTTGGCTGAGGTAAAAGGATTTGAAATACTCTCAAATCGATATTTGATTGATGCCGAATGTCTTAATCCTTTACGGAAGCGGATTTTCGCCTGACCAAACAGAGTTGTTGTGGCATCGGCATCTTCGGCCGGATAGTACTCACGATCGATCGACCGTAATCCGGCAATCAACGATGCCGTCAGCTTTTTGTTTAATCTGGAGATTATCTCAACCGAACCTCGCAGATCGACTCTGTTAAGCGAAGAATATCGAGTGAAATCAAAATCCTGAGGTGTTCCGGATTGTCCATCTCGGAATAGCGGCAGATCAACATAAAAATCATCAACATCGAGTTTAGCCACACTAAATTTTGCAATCAAGTGGGTAAGTTTAGCAAGCGATGTTGCATAGAATGCAGAACCGCTAATTGCTGAACTTGATAGGTCGTTGTTTTTGTTGGTCGCCTTACTATAGCCGATTGAACTGCCATAGCTACTATTTCCGGCATTACCTTTAAAAGTAACTTTATGTGACAGTTTTTCGGTGTTCGCATATTCGCCAGCAGCCATCGCTACTCCATCAAATAGCAATCGAGAACTAAATTCTGCACCGGAACTACCATTAATAGGGTGCATTGCCTCGTCATAGTTGGCATAAGTAAGAGGTGCTTCCGATTCAAAAATACGATAGTCAAACTGATAACCGACTCTACTTTTACCGATATCGGCCTGCAGTCCAGCCATAATCTGATGAGTTATTTTATCCCTTTTTTTCCTCAGCCTTTTTGGCCATTTCGTGCGCGCCCTTCGTTTTCATTTTCTCGAAATCGAATTTTTCTTTGGCGCGGAATTTCTCGGGGACATTTTCGTGACAGACTTTGCAGACCTTCTCATCTGGCACTATCAGGCCAGCAGCCATCGCCTTGGCATGGTCTTCCATTGTTGATTTTTTCTTATAATCAGCTCCGGCGCCATGACAGGCTTCGCACTGAACACCTTCCAATAATACGTCCTTAGCGGTAGTTCCGGTTGTATGACACTTGACGCAATCCTTATCCTTTTTCTCTTCGTCTGATAAAAGATCATAGGCCTTGGCATGTTTGCTTTCTGCCCACGAGGGATGAATGCCGTCTTTTTTGTGGCACATTTTACATTTCTTTTCGCCAACAAATTCGTGTTTGGTTTTTACTTCATCGCCTGCGAAGGCCAGAGTGCCAAACAATAAAACGATGGCCAGAAGAGTGGTGAGGATAGTTACTTTTTTTAGCATTGATGAACCTCTCAAGTTAGTTATTTATATAATACTTATATTGTCCTGTTTCATTTTCCATATCATTTATACAAAAAAAAAGGTCTTAAGGCAATTATTATTTTAATTAAAAACGATTTTTATAAAACATAAGCAAAATTTACAAATAATAAGCAATTTCCAGATATTGGTACAAGTTATTGTTTGTTAACATGTTAATGGACATGCATGTCGCATATATAATTGTCAAAGCCTGGCATTTTATTATTAATTGATATGATGATTTCAAAGATATATCTGCAGAAAGGCAATAGATTGATAAGTCAAAAATTATCCAAATATCATTGACTTTTTTCAGTGTTAATCTTAGAATGCTTTTTGCAACTGGGGATGGAGTCTCTGATTACCGTCCTTGTTTGAATTACTTTTGATGTGGGGAACTCCATCGATGCTTCAGAAACTAGTCTGGCTCTCACTTGCCGGCGCACTTGGAACAATTGCTCGCTTTGGATTGGCGGGATTTATCAACAGGATTAATGGCGCTTCTTTTCCCTGGGGGACAGCTGCTGTCAATATAATTGGATGTCTTCTGGCCGGGCTGGTTTGGGCGTTGTTTGAGAAACGATGGCCTGTTTCCGGTGAAATTCAGATGATTGTTTTAATCGGTTTTATGGGCGCCTTCACCACTTTCTCGGCTGTGATTCTCGATACCGGTGAACTGTTGCGTTCAGCAGAATGGATGCGTGCGGTGGCAAATGTTCTGCTGCAAAACGGTGTTGGTGTTATCGCCTTGTTTATTGGAGTGGCACTTGGCCGGTTAGCTTAAAATGTTATAAGAGTATGATTTTTCTATGAATTATCTTTCCTGACCGTTTAAATAAATATCCCAAATATTATTATCATCAATAATTATTTCAAATTATTTATCTGCTTTTTGCCATGATATATCTTCTTGATTCTATTGAAGTTGCCTTTCTATGTGTAGGGCATCTCCCATACCTAATGAGTCATTATGAAACGCCGGTATCAAATATCTCTTGACAAAATGGACTTATTCTATATAATATTTCAATGAGTAACAAAACCACATTTAAATCCATTGTGAATTATTCCGATAACTATTATTGGAATAGCTTTTATTTTTGGTGGTATCAAACACCTAATGATAGTGGATTAAATGCCGTTAAGGTTTCTCCATAAAAAAAGAGAAAATAAATTATTTAACCTGCTATCGTAAATTGATAGCAGGATTTTTTTTGGCATAAGAGGCAAATATGAAAAATGAGAAAACGGCAACCAACAATTCCCAAAAAGGCGGCAAGGTTATGAAGGTATTGACCAAAGAGATGCCGGCTGATTTGGAAACCCCGGTCTCAGCATTTTTGAAACTCAAAAATTACGGAGCCAAAATTCTTTTGGAATCTGTCGAGAGCGGAACGATTTTGGGGCGATATTCTTATATCGGAATCAATCCGAGTTCCAAAATCATTATCGACCAAAATGAATTAATCATCAAAAACGGCGGACCAGATATTAAAATGCCGCATTCCGATGTCGACTCCCCATTGGACTCGATCAAGGAGATACTGAGCGATTTTAAACTCGAGG
>JAUVBC010000075.1 GCA_030591405.1 Candidatus Zixiibacteriota bacterium | reverse complement strand
GTTTGTCGGGCGGTGTTTTTGTAGCGGTGTTACTTCATTATTGGCTCCTGCCGGAATTTAATATTGTCAAACTGATTTTTGCCGGTTTGCTGGTTTCGTTTGTCGGACAATTAGGTGATCTGGTTGAATCGTTATGGAAAAGATCGATCGGTATCAAGGATTCGTCGGCAATAATTCCGGGGCATGGCGGAATACTGGACAGATTTGATTCGCTGCTTTTTGCCGCACCGGTTTTTTACCTATACTTGAAATATTTCTTATTTAAATAGCTGAGGGTGGATGGTGAAAATAGTCGACTTTATTTTTGCCGCTCGTCCGATGTTGCTTTTGCCGGTCTGGTCATTGTATCTGATAGCAGATAAATATTATTTTGGGGCCGACCTTTTTGGTATCTCCGATTTTGTAGCTCTGGTCAGTCTGACCTTGCTTGTCGCCGGTTCATATTACATCAATCAGATCTATGACTATCAATCTGATCTAATCAATAAAAAACTCGGGTTCCTGCAATCGGGGAAAATATCTAAAAATGAGATGATAGTTGTGTATGTTCTTATTTCTGTCGTGTCGATTATAACCGGTTTTAAAATAAGTCTGTTTTTGGGGGGTCTGTTTTGCGTCGTGTTTATACTTGGTTATTTTTATTCGGCGCCGCCGCTGAGATTAAAAGATCGACCGATTTCGGGACTTCTGTCCAATAGTTTTGCCTATGGTATTCTGGTGCCGTTGTCGATTCCGGGATTTGCCGCAAAACCTGATTATCTGATAATGATAATGCCGACTTATTTTTTTATGACCGTTTCGGCCGGATACTTATTAACCATTATACCTGACCGGGATGGTGATGCCAAATCCGGCAAGCAAACACTGGCGGTATTACTTTCTGACAGAAGTATTATAATAGTAGCAACTATTCTGCTTGTTATTTCTCTCCTATTGGCTCTGCAAATGAATCATCTGTTTTTGATACTAATATCATCTGTCTCAATTTTGCTCTATATTACAATTCTGATATCACCAAAGATAAATTTAATTCTTCTGGCCTGCAGGCTTCCAATTTTATTAATGTCGCTTTTGGCAGGATATTATTATCCCGGATATCTGATTTTTCTTGTTGCCCTGCTATTTCTTACCCGCCTATATTACAAAAAACGGTTTGGAATAGATTACCCGAGGATTGATTAGATGAGTAACTTACGAATTCTGTTTCTTTCATTTTTACTGATTATAATAGGTTTAAACAGTGGTTGCGGTCTGCGGCAAAAATATCGGGCTGATAGAGATGGCGAAAAGCCTGATAAAAATATCACTCAAACTCAACGTTACTCAAGTAATCAAAAGTCTAATAATGGTGCTAGCTCCTCTCAGCATTTAATTGATTTGGGGCGACTTATCCAAAGTTATTTGGGTCGGCCGTACAGCGGAAAATCAAAATATACCAAAGGTTTTGATTGCAGTCAGTTTATGCAGGAACTGTTTTTAAAATTCAACGGCACCGAACTTCCGCGCACCGTTAAGGATCAATCCAAAAGCGGATACAGCGTCAGTAAGGGTGATATTCAATATGGCGATCTGGTTTTCTTCCGAACGGAGGGTCGTGATGTCTCGCATGTCGGCGTGTATGTTGGATTCGATGAATTTGTCCACTCTTCGACTTCGTCGGGAATAATTATTTCAAGCCTGAAAAACAAATACTGGAAAAAGCGATTTCTTGGCGGAAGACGGATAGTCCGCTAAAATTGTAATATCCTTTAAATTAATTTTGTTCCATGAACGAAAATTTAAAACTAAAGCTCAAAAATCTGCCGACCTCACCCGGCGTATATCTTTTTAAGAATAAAGAAGGCCGGATAATATATATCGGCAAAGCGAAAAATCTTTGCAACCGTGTTCGCACCTATTTCAGTTCGCCCGGTCGCCATGATCCCAAAACCGAACGGCTGGTCAAGATGATTGTCGATTTTGAATTGATGGTCACTGATTCTGAGATGGAGGCGCTGATTCTTGAGGCAAATCTGGTAAAGGAACATCACCCACGGTACAATATTAATCTCAAGGACGACAAACATTTTCCATATATCAAAGTTTCGGTCAATGAACCATTTCCGCGCATCACTATTGTTCGCCGTTTCGCCAAAGATGGTGCCCGCTATTTTGGGCCGTTCACAAATTCCAATGGGATGCGCAAAACAATCAAATTTCTGTGCCGCCTGTTTCTGATCAGAACCTGCAATCTGACTATTCCGCATCCATCGGGGAAATTGCAAAAGGTTTGTCTCGATTATCAAATCGGTCGCTGTCTTGGACCATGCGAGGGTTTTCAGTCTGAGAAAGATTACCGTAAATCGGTCGATGCCGTTCTAATGTTTTTATCGGGACGCTCGATGACTTTAATTGATAAGCTGAAAAAAACAATGGCCCAACAATCAAAACGATTTAAATTTGAAGAGGCTGCTTTTACCAGAGATCAGATAGATGCGCTTCAATCGATTTTTAATAAGCAGAAAGTTGATGCCGGAAAAGTTATCAATCGTGATATTATTGCTTATGCCAGAGAAGGTTGTGATACGGTTGTCGTTACCTTTCAGGTTCGCGAAGGTATCTTAATCGGCCGCCAGCATTTTCAGCTTCGCTCCGAACTGGATGAAGTTGAAACAGAAATTATCTCAGCTTTTATCAGACAACATTATAACCGTCTTCCCGATTATCCGCAGGAGTTGTATCTTCCGGTTTTACTTCCTGATGAATCGCTTTTAAAAAAAATGCTCTATGGTCTGGCAAAAAGGCGAATAAAAATATTTACTCCGCAAAAAGGGGAGAAGCTTCATCTGGTTGATATGGCCGCAAGCAATGCCCGCCTGATACTTGATGAAATTCTGATACAAAAACAGAAGCAGAAAGAACGTCTGACCGGTTCGGTTTTGGCTCTTAAGGATGATCTGAATTTACTAAATTCGCCGCGTCGAATCGCCTGTGTCGATATTTCCAACACCGGTGAATCGGATGCGGTTGGTTCGCTGGTCTATTTTGTTAATGGGCAACCACGAAAAGCGGAGTATCGGCATTTTAGAATAAAAGAAGTTAAGGGGCAGGATGATTTCGCGATGATGCGCGAAGTTGTCGGCCGCTATTTTTTTCGATTGAAAAATGAAAAGAAAACTCCGCCCGATCTGCTGGTTGTTGACGGCGGCAAAGGGCAGTTATCATCAGTGGTCAGAGAGATAAAATCGCTCGGATTCGACCAGCAGTTAATAATCGGATTGGCCAAAAAATTCGAAGAGATCTATTTCCCGGACAGCAAGGAACCACGCACCATCTCCAAAGCTTCACCCGGATTAAGACTCCTAAAACAGCTCCGTGATGAGGCTCATCGTTTTGCCATTGAATACAACCGCAAACTACGTACAAAACGAACGATTAAGTCATGGCTGGACAAACTTGAAGGAGTGGGGCCTAAACGGCGTGAAATATTACTGAAAACGTTTGGTTCGGTTAAAAAAATAAAGGAAGCCTCGCTTGCGGAACTTGCCGAAATAAAAGGTATTCCAAAAAAAGTTGCCGAAATCGTATATAAGGCGGCTCATTAGATAGAAAATAAATATAGTTTCTGATTGCGTAAAATATTCTAATTACAATACTTGTCTTATGCTTCAAAATAAAGAAAAAAAGATATATTCGGTCACTGCTATCACGCGACTTATTAAATATACCCTTGAAGAATCATGGCGGTCTATCTGTGTGGAAGGGGAGATATCGAATTATATTCATCATGGTTCCGGACACAGGTATCTGTCTCTGAAAGATGAAAATGCCACAATCAGGCTAACTATCTGGCGCTCGGTTGGGCAGAATCTAAAGTTCGATCCGGAAGATGGGATGAAGGTCCGGGCCTGGGGCGATATTTCAGTCTATGAAAAAGCCGGTAGTTATCAACTGAACGTCCGAAAACTGGAACCGGTTGGTGTCGGTGAGTTGGAAATTGCTTTTCGGCAATTATATGAGAAACTGGCAACCGAAGGGCTTTTCGATGATTCCCTGAAGAAACCGCTGCCAAAGTTTCCGAGGAAAATAGGGATTGTAACATCTCCGACCGGAGCGGCAATCAGAGATATAATCCAGATAGCAAAAAGACGCAACGATTCGGTTCAATTAATTATTTACCCAGCTTCAGTGCAGGGAGCAGGATCGGCTGAGAGTATTGTTTCGGGGATTGAATATTTCAACAATCAGGATGATATTGACTTGATAATAATTGGGCGGGGTGGAGGCTCCTTAGAGGATTTATGGGCCTTTAACGAGGAAATTTTGGTGCGCGCTGTGGCCAAATCTGAAAAACCGATACTTTCAGCGGTCGGGCATGAAATTGATACTACTCTTTCCGATCTGGCCGCCGATTTACGAGCGCCGACACCATCAGCGGCGGCTGAACTGAGTGTTTGGGATAAGAAAAAGTTTTTTGGGATGGTTTCTTCGCTAATGTCCGAAATGGAACATAATGTTGCTGCTATTTTTGAAGGCAGTAGATATCAGCTATCACATTTGGCCAACAGACCGGTTTATATAAGACCGGAATCAATGATCTATGAGCGCCAACAGAGGTTTGATAATCTGCTAAGGCTGTTCGAAAATGCGGAAAAAAACGTCTTGGAAAAATATCAAAACAGTTTATCTTTAAGATTGTCCCGGTTGGAATCATTGTCACCGTTGGCGGTTCTTAACCGTGGTTATGCTGTTTTGAAAAAAGAGAAAACAGGGGAAACTGTTAGATCTATTAATGAAATAAGGCGGAATGATTTATTGGAAACGGTTTTAAAAGATGGTTCCGCATATGTTCGAGTTGAGAATTTGAAAAAAGAGTAAAATAAAAAGAAATAAATTTAGTTTTTATGCCCACTAAAAAGAAAACGTATAAAGATTTTGAGACCGCTCTTGAGCGATTAGAAGAAATTACCGGACAGCTTGAGTCAGGTGCGTCAAAACTTGAAGAATCGCTGACTCTTTATTCCGAGGGAGTTGAAATTGCAGCCTTTTGTTCCAGGACACTTTCCGAAACTGAAAAGAAAGTGACTATCCTGAAGGAGCGCAATAAACAGTTGTTTGAAGAATCTTTTGAACATGGGCAGTCCGATGATGGAGAGTAGCGTGGTTGCATCTGAACAGAAATATCTAGCCGAGAAGAGGATAGATATTGATCGTCTGCTCGACGAATATCTGCCATCGGAAAAAAGCTATCCGGATATTTTGCATCAGGCGATACGCTACTCGGTCCTTGCCGGAGGAAAACGAATCCGTCCGATTCTGGCTCTGACTGCATATGAATTATTTGGGGGCAAAGACAGAGATATTATTAATCCGGCCGCCTGTTCGCTGGAGTTGGTCCATACTTACTCTCTGATACATGATGACCTTCCCTGCATGGATGATGATGATCTCAGGCGAGGGATGCCGACTCTACATAAAAAATATAATGAGGCTGTTGCCGTTTTGGCCGGTGATGCTCTTCATGATCTTGCCTTTGAATTAATTGCCAGATCAGGTTTGGCAGAAGTTGTCTCGGAACTGGCGCTTGCTATCGGAACCTTTGGGATGCTTGGCGGTCAGATGGCCGATATCGAAGCGGAGGGTAAAGAAAATTCGATCGAACAGATCGAATTTATACATAAGCATAAAACCGGTGCTTTAATTCGGGCTAGCGTTAGAATCGGCGCAATGCTGGCTGCGGTGGACAAAACAACCCTCAACAGCATAAGTCTGTACGGCGAAAAAATTGGACTGGCTTTTCAGATTTTCGATGATATCCTTGATATTGAAGGGGATGAGGAAAAACTTGGAAAGATAGTCGGGTCAGATTGTAAAAATGATAAAGCTACTTACCCCGGAACGGCTGGCTTGGAACAGGCACGACAGGTTGGCAATCAATTAATTGATGAGGCAATTGAAATCGCGGAACAGTTTAATATAAAAAAGAATCATTTTGTTGATATTGCAAGATTTATAGGGCAGAGAGATAACTGATAAATGTCTTTATTAAATAAAATCAATAAATCATCTGATTTAAAACAGTTTGATCCTGAGCAGATGAAGCTTTTAGCCGAAGAGATCAGAACCGAGATTATTTCAATCGTTGCTGAGACAGGCGGTCATCTTGCCTCTAATCTTGGCGCGGTTGAACTTACCATGGCGCTTCATTATTGTCTTGATATTCCAACCGATCAGATAGTCTGGGATGTCGGGCATCAAAGTTATGTCCATAAAATGCTGACCGGTCGTCGTGAACAGATGAAAACTATTCGACAACATAACGGATTAGCAGGTTTCCCCAAACGATCAGAATCCAAAGCCGATCCTTTTGGTGCCGGTCATGCCTCGACCGCGATCTCGGCCGCTACCGGACTGGCCGCTGCAAGAGATCAAATTGGTGCCAAACATAAGGTAGTTGCGGTCGTTGGCGATGGCTCTCTGACAGGCGGACTCGCCTTTGAAGGACTCAACAACGCCGGTGCCTCAAAAAAAGATTTACTGGTTATTTTAAACGATAATGAAATGTCAATCTCCAAAAATGTTGGAGCACTTTCCAAATATCTCACCGGTATCATGGTTGACCAGCGGTTTAACAAACTCAGAAACGAAATATGGGAGTTGACCGGACGATTTAAACGACGTGACAAAATCAGAACGATGGTTTCAAATATTGAAGACTCAATCAAGGGTCTTTTTGTACCTGGCTACTTTTTTGATCGACTCGGATTTAGATACTTTGGACCTATTGATGGACACGATCTTCCTCTAATGATAAAAATGCTTGATCGTTTAAACGCAATATCCGGCCCGCTTTTATTGCATGTGGTCACTGTTAAAGGTAAAGGGTACGCTCCGGCCGAAGCTGATGCGACCAAATTTCACGGAATTGGCGCTTTTGATAAAATCACTGGAAAAACCAATTCAAAATCAGGGAAACCACCTTATACCAAGATATTTGGCGATGCAATGGTTGAGATTGGTAAAATAAATAAAAATATTGCCGCTATTACCGCCGCCATGAGCAGCGGAACAGGTTTGGCAATATTTGCCGAAACTTATCCAGATAGATTTTATGATGTCGGTATTGCCGAAGGTCATGCAGTCTGTTTTGCCGCCGGTTTGGCCGCCGGTGGAGTGCGACCGTTTGTTGCTATCTATTCCACTTTCTTGCAACGGGCTTATGACCAGATTATCCATGATGTCGCTCTTCAGAAACTTCCTGTTGTCTTTTGTATTGATCGGGGCGGATTGGTTGGAGATGATGGACCGACCCATCATGGAACCTTTGATTTGTCATATATGTCGACCGTGCCCGGCATGACAATTATGGTTCCGAAAGATGGTAATGAGTTACGGGCGATGCTTCATGCTGCCGCCACCGTTAAACTGGAAGGACCTTGTGCCATAAGGTACCCCCGAGCTTCTATTCCTGATGAGATCAGAAGCGGTTTCGAATTAATTGAGTGGGGATCATGGGAGAAACTGTATGAACAGGGCGATACGGTTATTATTGCAACCGGAACAATGGTGGAAACGGCAAAAAAGGTGTATGACAATTTGAAAGATAAATATCCGGTTGCGGTTATCAACGCCCGGTTTGTAAAACCGCTTAATACGGAAATGCTTGATTATTGTCAGAAAAACTATAAAAATATTATCACCCTTGAGGAAAATGTTATATCCGGAGGTCTCGGCCAGGCGATTGGGGCATATCTGCAAGAGAATGAATATGCCGGTCGCTTTCATGCCATTGGACTGCCGGATAAATTTGTAACTCATGGAAACGTGGCCATTCTTCTTTCGGAGATCGGTTTGGATGCTGCTGGTGTTACCAAATATATCGAGCAGAATTTTGACAAATCGAAATCCGATTCGACCAAAGGGGTTTTTGCCAGAAATATATTTGCAAAATTTAGCAATTCAAATCGAATTGCCAAACATACAGGCTCTGGTAAGGAATAAAAATGCGTTTTGGGCTCTATGCCAATTTTGAGCGCCCCGATGCTTCGGAGGCGGTTAATTGTGTTATAAACTGGTGCAAAAAAAACGGCCATGAAGCATTTTTCTGTGACAAAATTGTCAACCGTATCACCGATGAAACCGAATCGATACCATGCGAAGATCTGGTTGGTAATGCAGATATCGTGATTTCTCTTGGCGGTGATGGTACAATTCTGGCCACCGCTCGAACCCTCGGTACATCCGAAATTCCGATTCTCGGTATTAATCTGGGATCACTTGGTTTTTTGACTCAGGTAACGCTGGACAATCTTGAGAATGATCTCAATCGTGTTGTCAGCGGTTCATACCAGATTGAAAAACGGATGGTGCTTAGTTCTCGGGTGATAACAGGTGATGATATGGTTTTGCCGTATGCCCTCAACGATGTTGTTATCGACAAAGGCAGTGTCAGTCGTGTTATCAATTTGAGCCTCTATGCTGATGATGAATATATCAGTTCCTATACGGCCGATGGAATGGTGATCGCGACACCAACCGGGTCGACCGCATATTCGCTGGCAACCGGCGGACCGATTCTGAAACCGAATATGAATGCTTTAATCGTCTCGCCGATTTCACCGTTTTCGTTAACCAGCCGCCCTATAGTTTTTCCGGCTGAGACAATTCTTGAGGTCCGGATCCGTTCCGAGCATGGCAGTGCTTTATTAACTATTGATGGTCAGGTCGCAACCAAATTTTCTTCGCAGGGGACAATTCAGGTTTCCAAGGCGGCGCACTGTGTCCGGTTTATTCGTTTTTCGGAAAATTCGTTTTTTGATATTCTCCGTCGAAAACTTCACTGGGGCAAACTCCCGGTGGTTGATTACAAAAAAAGCGATATCCTCATAAAACCATCGAATAATAAATAGTCGCGGCGTTCGCAAACATGGAATTATGTGGGCGGCAGACGCCCTCGTCTGCCTCTTGTTTTGTTGGTCAAAATCCCAACCGGTTTCGACAATTTTAATACAAAATTTTGTACCGACTCTCTTTTTTGGCCTAAAAAATTTCCTATAAT
>JAUVBC010000286.1 GCA_030591405.1 Candidatus Zixiibacteriota bacterium | reverse complement strand
GTGTTACCGGCATCAGAACATCGTTATTTTATCCCGAATATACAGGACTGGAACCATCGGTGATCGATGAGAATGACGGTTCTATCGCGGCAGTGATCGGGACACGGGTAAATATGAAAATAGAAACCAATGTTCCGGTAGTATCGGCAGAGATGGTGTTTGAGGATTTTTCAAGAAGCCAGTTTAAACTTTCCGGCCAAGCCGGAGAGCTGTCATTCCGAATTGAACAGGACCGCAATTATTATATTTATCTAATTGACGAACAGGGCGAGGTCAACCCCAACCCAATCAAATATTATGTCACTGCCATCCCGGATGAATACCCGGTTCTTGATGTGATCCGTCCCGGGGTTGATATCAATCTGAATGAAGAGATGATCATTCCGGTGGTTCTTCGTATCTCCGATGACTACGGATTTTCATCACTGCAGTTGAAATATAATCTGGTCTCCAACGGATATAAGGGAGATGAAACGGTGGCGGTGCTTCATTTCTCTGACAGCATCAAAACCGAAGGTGAAATAAAATTCAAGTGGGATGTCGAACCGTTGCGGATGTCACCATCAGATTATATTGTGTACCATTTTGATCTGGCCGACAATGATCGTATCAGCGGACCAAAAATATCATCATCGCGGGAATATCTTGCCCGTCTGCCATCGCTGGAAGAGATTATTGCCCAGACCGAACAGGAACAGAGTGAAAACATAAATAAAGCCGAGCAGTATTTTAAGGATCACAAAGATCTTTCTGAACGGTTAAAAAATATTGTCCGTAAAATGGAAGAAGAGCAAACCCAACCGAATCAGAAACTCTCGTGGCAGCATCAGAAAGAACTTCAGGAAATAGCAACTCAGGAAGAACAGATCACCGAACAGATCAAAGCGACGGCGCAAAATATTGATAAGATGATAGATAAAATGCAGGAAAACAGTCTCGGCAATCGGGAAATGATGGAAAAATTGGCAGAGATCAAAAAACTATTTGAACAGGTTGCCACCCCCGAAATGAAAGAGGCCCGGCTGAAACTGATGGAAGCTCTCAAACAGATGGATCAGAAAAAACTGGAAGAGGCTCTCAAAGATTTTCAACTTTCGCAAAAAGAACTGATGCAGCGACTGGACAGGACGATTGCGCTACTGCGCAAAATGCAGATCGAACAGAAAATTAGCAATATGGCCGAAATGGCCAAATATCTCGCTGAAAAACAGGATCAGATAAATAAAGAAACGGAAAAATCGGCCAAAGAAAAACTACCATCGCTATCGCCCGAAGAAAAGAAGATAAAAGAAGGTTATGATAATCTCAAGAAAGACGCGGCCAAATTAGAAAAGATGCTTAAGGAAACCAGTTTTGCCAAAACCGAAGATAGCGACGAATTTCTTGAAGCGGTAGAGAAAAATGATGCCGGTAAAAATATGGACCAGATGGATCAGGAACTTCAAAAGATGGCCAAACAAAAGGCCAAACAAGAGGGTGAGAAGGCTTATTCTAAACTATTGAAATTGGCCGACCAGATGAAAAAGGGTCAGCAAAAAATGTGCGGTGGCGGAGGGGACGATGCCAGCCAAAAAATTCGGGCGGCGATCAATGATCTGAACTATCTCTGTAACGGTCAGGAAGAAATTATTAATAGTGCCTCTGCTTTAACCGGCGGCTCCGAAGTTCTGCGTGATCTGGCGGCTCAGCAGCAGGTATTAAAAGAATCGGTGGGTGGTTTGGCAAATCGGATTGCAGAACTTGGCAAGGAATCTCCGTTTATTGCGGCCGGATTAAATAGTATGGTTAATCAGGCGGTCGGAAATATTGATCTGGCGATAGATTAGTTCAGTAATCGTCGTCAACGAGAGGGTATCAACTATCAAAGAGAGGCGCTGTATAATCTCAACCGCTCTGCGGTTTCGATGCTGGATGCCCTTGAATCGCAAAGTAATTGCAATAAGGGCGGCTCATGCAGTAAGCCCTCGCAAAAGATCGGTTCTTTGTCAGAACAACAGCAGGAACTAAATCAGCAGACACAATCACAATGCCAGAATCCGGGAAGCAAGCCAAGCAAATCGGACACCGATGCCTTGAGACGTTTGGCAGCGGAACAGAATGCTATTGGCAAATCGTTGGGGCAGTTGCAAAACGAATTTGGGCAAAGCAAAGAGGTCCTTGGGCGGTTGGACGCTATTCGTGAAGATATGCAAAAAGTAGCCGATGCTCTCGCTAACGGAGAGGTGGGACAGGAGACACTCGATCGTCAGTTAAAAATATATTCCCGAATGCTTGATGCTACTCGTACCATGCAAAAGAAAGATTTCACCGATCAGCGCCGAGCCAAAATCGGCGGGGAAATATTAAGAAATTCGCCGGCTGCTCTTTCAGGAAATCAATTGCGCGGCGGACTTGATGTCGAAAACAGATTGCGTAAATTTCTTGAAGAAAAATATCCTGAAGTGTACGAAAACCATATTAAAGCATATTTTAAAGCTTTATTGGAAAACTCCGATTTTCAGCAGTATGATACACCCGATGAAACAGATTAAAATAATAATATTTCTGATATTTGCTTTGCTATTTGCGCAATCGATATTTGCGCAAAAAATAATGTTACCGCAAAAGCAGGTGGAATTTGGAGATTATAATAAATCGAGCTCCGATAATTTTACAATGATTCATCAGCTTATTGCGCAGGGTGCATATATTTCTGCCGCAAATATGCTGGAGAGTCTGTATGAAGTCAGACCCGATGACCGGAATATTATCAACCTGCTGTATCTTTGTTATACCGAACTCAAGGCATATTCAAAAGCAGAGATGTTGTTGCAACGGCAACTTGAGAAAAATGAAAATGATTATTTGTATCAATTTCAACTTCTGGAGATTTATCAAAAAACGGCAATTGATTCATCGGTTACCAAACAAATAAATAACATCCTCAACCGCTTTCCCGGTGACAGAGATATCTATCTGGCGATCGTTCAGGTTCTGATTCGTGATGGCTACACTGAAAAGGCGACCGAATTGATTTTACAGGCCAGAGAAGAATTCAAAGACAAGAACCTGTATACTTTGCATCTTGCGACTCTGTATGAAACCAGACAATCATATTATAAAGCGGTGATGGAATATTTCAGAGCAACCGGAACCGACTCAGTTACCGCCGCCGAGGCCGAGAAAAAAACGGCGGCGCTGATCAGGTATCCACTTGCGCCGGAAGAAGCGGCTCGTGCATTTGTTGATATTCTTGATTCTCTCCCCAATAATATTTTTGCACTAAAATATCTGTCGGAAACATATATAAGGCAGGGGAAATTCACCGAAGCGTTTGAAGCGGTGGTGCGGATCGATTCGGTATTAAACAAAGAGGGTCGGGAGCTTCTCGGCTATTTAAGAAAATGTCGCGAACGAAAACTATACGATCAGGTTTTGCAAACTTCCGAATATTTCGAGCGGATGTACCCAAAAAGTCATATCCTGATGAACTATCGTTCGTATCGTGCTGAGGCG